>NZ_PFKO01000325.1:0-21762 GCF_002784285.1 Candidatus Infernicultor aquiphilus | reverse complement strand
TCCAGAGCCAAAAGATATTCCAGAATAGGATTAGAATATGAGGATATCTTCCAACAAGCTTCCCTACTCTTTATCCTGGCAGTCTATGATTATAAAGAAAGACCCCCTACCACCTTTGCTGGTTATATCAAGAAGAGGATCGACTGGGGATTATGGGTCTATTATCGAAAATACTTAAAACAACAAATAGAAATACCTTATGGCCTAAAAATAGGTAACTGAGACTGTAGGGGCGTATTGCCTGCCTGTGCGTGCCTGCCTGTGCGTGTTCGCACGCAGACAGGTTCGCACGCAGACAGGCAATACGCCCCTACCAAATACCAGAAGGGGGATAATGCTTACGAATAAATTAGAAAATATTTTAGAGAAAAATAATTTAGAAGAGGGCTATAAATTTTTAACCGAAAGAGAAAAAAAAGTTATTAGTCTATATTACCTGGAAGGTTATAAAGATGAAGAAATAGCTTTTTATTATGGAGTTACTCGACAAAATATATTTAAGATTCGAAAGAAAGGGTTAACTAAATTAAAAAAATTTTAATATTTTTTTAATTTAGGTTTCTTTTCCACCTCTTTTTTGCTCTTACTAAGTAGAGAGAGTTTTTAGCCCAGCTAAAAACTGTAACCAGTATTGATATATTATACAAGGAGGAATTCAATGGATATAAAAACATTATTAGACCTAATTGCTAATCAGGGATTCCCTATTGCCCTGTCCATACTCTTAATCTTTCGGATTGATAGGTTTATGCAGGAGATAGTAGTTGCCCAGAAAGAAGGTTATCGGCAGGTCTTAGAGAATACCAAAGAGATACATAATACTATCACTACCCTGAATCAGCAGAATCGGGAATATTATTCCCTACGCTTTTCGGAGGTGCAGAAAGAACTCTCCGGAATGAAGGTAAAGTTGGAAAAAATTGAATAGAGATAAAAAGGCAATAAAAAAGGGTAAGCAATAAAGAAAGTCATCTTCCTTAGCTTACCCTTTTTTATTTTGTAATCAAATTTACCAATATATATTCTCTTAAAGACATTAAATCATTCTAACTACCCCACTAAAGTTTACACTAACTTTTGGTTTTGTTCTTTATGAAGAAGAAGGTGGCCATATTTTTCGCCACTTAGGTTTTATCCCTTTCATCTAAAACTGCTGAGACTAAATCTACCACCTGTAGAGGACTTTCAGCTACCGGAATAGAAAACTTCTGAAAAGTCTTTATCTTTTCTTCGGCTGTACCTGTTCCTCCAGAGATTATTGCTCCTGCATGCCCCATTCTTTTTCCTGGCGGAGCTGTTTTCCCTGCAATTAAAGCAATAACCGGCTTTCTCATTTTTGAATGGATAAATTTTGCTGCTTCTTCCTCATCCGTTCCCCCAATTTCGCCAATTAAAATAATAGCTTTAGTTTGAGAATCTTCTTCAAAAAGTTCAAGAATATCCATGAAAGAAGAACCGATTACCGGATCCCCTCCAATACTTACACAGGTTGACTGGCCAAAATCATTTTTAGTCAAATTATAAACTACCTCATAAGTAAGAGTGCCACTTCTGGAGACTACCCCTAAATTTCCCTCTTTATGGATAGAACCGGGCATAATCCCTACTTTTGCCTTCCCCGGGCTAATTACTCCAGCACAATTAGGGCCAATTAACTTTGAACCCTTTTGCTTCACGTAATAACAGGCTTTAACCATATCCAAAGTAGGGATACCTTCGGTAATACAAACTATAAGTTTTATTCCGGCATCTGTTGCTTCATAGATAGCCTCAGTAGCAAATCGAGCAGGAACATAAATAATGGAAGTATTTGCCGCTGTGTCTCCAAGCGCTTCTTTAACTGTATCGTAAACCGGAACCCCTTCTACTTGTTGTCCTCCTTTGCCTGGAGTTACCCCTGCAATTACCTTTGTTCCATAATCTAACATCTGCCGCGTATGAAAACTTCCCTCTCTACCGGTTATGCCTTGAACTAATAAACGCGTATTAGAATCAACCAGTATACTCAACTTTTCACCACCTCCATCGCTTTTTTTGCTGCCTCATTCATAGTGTCTGCTAAAAAGATTCCTTTTATACCCCTCAGCTTTTTTCGACCTTCTTCTTCATTAGTTCCAGTAAGCCTAATAATTAAAGGTAAGTTCATCTCTCTCTTAGAGAGAGCTTGAATAAGGCCTTCGGCAACAATATCACATCTGGTGATTCCACCAAATATATTAACCAGAACAGCCCTCACCTGCTCATCGGATAAAACAATATCCAACGCCTTACCTACCTGCTGTGAACTTGCCCCTCCTCCTACATCTAAAAAATTAGCTGGCTCGGCTCCGTAATGTTTTACCAAATCCATAGTAGCCATAGCTAAACCGGCTCCATTTACTATACAACCAATATTCCCCTCAAGTCTAACATAGCTAATCCCCACTTCTTTTGCTCTCACCTCCAGAGGGTCTTCTACCTCTAAATCCCTTAAGCTACTTATTTCTGGGTGTCTGTAGAGGGCATTATCATCAAATATAATCTTGGCATCAAGGGCAAAGAGAGATCCTTCTTTGGTAATTACTAAAGGGTTTACCTCTACCAAAGAAGAGTCCATTTCGTCAAAAATACGGTAAAGAGCGGAAAGGATTTTAGCTATCCCTTGAACTAAGTTTTTATCTTTAGTGAGAGCTGAAGCAAGTTCGTTGGCCTGGTGACTTTTAAATCCAAGTAAGGGGTGGACATAAAATTTAAATATTTTCTCGGGATTGGTTCTGGCTACCTCTTCTATATCTATTCCGCCAGCAGGACTTACCATAACCACCACCCTTTTTTGAGCTCTATCTACGGTTACTCCTAAATAATACTCCTCTTTAATAGATACAGATTCCTTGACAAACACTCTTTTAACTAAAATACCCTTAAGTTTAGAGTTTAAAATCCTCTCAGCTGCCTGGTAAGCTTCCTCTGGAGTAGAAGCAAGCTTTATACCTCCCGCCTTTCCTCTTCCTCCTACCAGCACTTGCGCTTTTACGACTACCGGTCTACCCAGCTTTTCAGCTATTTTTTTAACTTCTTCACTGGTTTTAGCCACCTCACCCCAAGGAGAAGGTATTCCCCTCTTAATAAAAATCTCATAAGCCTGGAATTCGTAAATCTTCATTTTTCACCCCCCTCCATTAAAATCGAGAGATATTCAGAAATATTATAGATCTTAATATTTTGCTTTCTTTTCTTAGCGTTCTTGAAATTATGTAAACAGGAAAAGCATTCAGTAAGAAGAACATCGGCTTTCTTATCTAGCGCTTCTTTCAATCTGTCTTTGGCCATATCAATGGAAAGCCTGGTAAAGCTTCCCCTTACCCCTCCACCGGCACCACAGCAGCGAGCATTCTCGCGGTTTTTTTCCATTTCTACGAAATGAGGAGCAAACTTTTTAATAATTTCTCTGGGCTCTTCATATATCCCCGAATGTCTTCCTAAATCACAAGGGTCATGGTAGGTAACTATCTCCTCGGTCTTCACCTGGATATTAAGTTTATTTAAAAGCTGGGTAATATGAACCACCTCTAATCCTAAATCACTATATTCTGGATTATTTTTAAAGGTCTTATAGCACATCGGACAGATAGTTAACAATTTCTTTGCTCCTGTTTTTTTAATCTCCTCTTTATTATGCTGGACATTCTCCTGATAATTTTCAAAACCTAGATCAGGAAAGACCCCGCCACAACATAGCTCATCAAATCTAGTAAAAGATACTCCCAGCTTCTTTAAAAGCTTGATGGTCCTGTTTACGCTTTCTTCTTCTCGGTAGGTTCCTACGCAGCCGACAAAGAGAGCATATTCCGCGCTTTTTTGGATTATTTCTTTCTCCTTTTTTTCCTCTCCATATACATTACCGCTTTTCTTTACCGCTTCTTGCATTAATTGATGAGGGGGGAAATAGTGACCATTTTCTACCAGGTCTTTTCTGCTTGCCTTTACCACTTCAAGAATTTTTACTTTAGCCGGACAATTTACCTCACATTGTCCACAGGTAGTGCACTGAAAGAACTTCTCTAAAATAGAATCCGAACATTCAATATCTTTAGTTAAAAGACCGTAGGAAAGAATCATTCTTGCTCTGGCGCCTGCGCTCTCCCAACCAATCTGGTTATAGACCGGACAATTTTCCAGGCAGTAGGCACACCTGATACAAACCAGCATCTCCTTTTTCCATTTCTTTAGGTTTTTTGTTTCCATATTTTACTCCTTTATCGCATATCTAAGCTGGGTGGCGGTAAAAAAATCATCAGGGGCATCCATCAGCTTGTGAGGGTTTAAAATATTATGGGGATCCAAAGCTTTTTTTATCTTCCTCATCATCTCCAGGGATTCACTTCTTTCTTTCTTAAAATAAGGAGCCTTGGTAATTCCTATTCCATGTTCACCCGAGGTAGTTCCCCTTAAACTTTGAGTGAGGGCAAAAGCCTCAGCAACCGCCTTTTTTGCTCTCTCCCATTGCTGTGATGATTCTGGATCGATCAGAAAGGAGGTATGAATTAATCCCTCACCGGCATGACCATAGGTACAGATAATAATACCATTTTCGGAAGCTATCCTATGAAAGTTAACAATCAACTCGGAAAGCTTGGATATCGGAACGGTGACATCTTCCGCTAAGGTGACCCGGGCCAGATCTTCCTGGTATCTACTGGTAGCCGGAAAAGCTGCGTTTCTAGCTTCCCATATCTTTTCCATCTCCTTAGGGTCATTACTTATATCGATACGGAAAGAGTTAAACTCCTGACAGACTTTTTTTATTTTATCCATCTCATCATCAATAGAGACCTTGTTCCCGTCGCACTCAAAAAGAACTATCGCTTCAATTTCCGGTAGGCCAGAATGGAAGGCCGCATTAATCGACTTGATCACTATCTCATCTAAAAACTCCAGGGCAGAAGGGGTTAAACCTCTAGCCACTATAGCAGAGATTGCTTTACCCGCTTCCTCCAATTTATAAAACATAGCTCTTCCCACCGCTCTTTTTTCGGGAAGAGGTTTAAGACGAAGCGTTGCCTCCACAATAACTCCCAGGGTCCCCTCGCTACCCACCATCAGCCTCTCCAACTGATAACCAGAGGAATGAATAATGGTCTGCGTCCCTAAGGAGACCAGCTCTCCTTGCGGCAGAACCACCTTTAACCCCAAAACAAAATCCCTGGTAGCTCCGTATTTTACCGCCCTCATCCCCGAAGCATTATTAGCAATCATTCCTCCTATGGTGCATACTTTTCCGCTTCCCGGGGTGGGAGGAAAGAAAAACCCAAACTTTTTAAGCTCTTTATTAAGCTCATCATTAACTACTCCTGGTTCAACCCTACAGAGTAAATCTCCTATGCGAATCTCCTTTATTTTATTCATTCTTTTTAGGTCAAGAACAATACCCCCATCGATAGGAACAGCACCACCCACTTCTCCTGTCCCTGCCCCTCGAGGAGTTACCGGAATTTTTTCCTTATTGGCATACCTTAAAATTTCTTGCACTTCTTCTGTATTTCCTGGTCTTAATATCACGGAAGGTAAACTCTGATAAATAGAAGCATCTGAGGAATAGATATATCTCTCCGTCAGACTATCAGAAAAATTTTCTCCTCCCACTATATCTTTTAGTTCTTCAAACATAATCTCCTCCCCCTAGATTTCCTGCAGAGTCAAATAACATCTCCTTTAACTCACCAATAATTTCCAGGTCCTCTCTCTTTTCGGCTTCTTTTAAAAGAACTTCCGAAATATAAAACTTGAGGAACCATTTCCCTTAAGCCAGGTGAACCAAAGGAATGCACCAGGCAAGCGCCGGCATGTTTACCCAGGCCGATGGAGAGCATCTTCATTAATCCGCTTTCTACCGCTCCCCTAAAAGAGGTATGGGGTTTAATCCGATTAACCGCTATGATAGCATCGGCATTAAAGGCTATCTTATCCATTAAAACCGGCACACCTTCCCTTATCTCCCCTATCTTCACTACCTCCATAGAAGAACGTATAGGAGCACCTATAGAGCTTTCCGTAATTCCGTAACTTTTTAATACCGCTATCTGCCCCTCTGCAGTAGCTCCACCGTGACTACCCATAGCCGGAACTATAAAAGGGTTTCCTCCTAAATCTTTTACTTCTTTTACTAGAGCAGCTATAATTTCTGCAATATGAGAGATGCCCCTACTTCCGGCAGTAATTGCTACGCTATCTCCCGGTTTTATTCTCTCCTTTAATTTAGATTTAGCTACTTCTTTGGAGAGTTCACCCTTAAGGTCTTTAATAACGGGAGCTTCAAATTTTTGTCTAATTTTTACCATTTTAGGAAAATTTATCTCGGGCATATTAACCTCCCTATCAAACTTAATATCCTAAATCCTCTCCCAACAAAAAAGCGGTAATTCAGGGCAGAGAGGGCTTTTTTTCTACCTGAACAGCACATACCTTGTATTCCGGAATTTTCGCTACCGGGTCAAAAGCTGAATTAGTTAGTGCATTAGCAGGACTTTCTGCAAAATGGAAAGGAATGAAAATTACCCCCTCGGGAACTTTTCTGGTTACCTGCACTTTAACCTCAATCTTACCTCTACGACTTTTCACCGAAACTATTTCTCCCTCAAAAATATTTAATTTTTCTGCATCCTTAAAATTAATTTCCACATACCCGGTGGGAACCTCTCTATTTAGTGCTTCCGTCCTTCTGGTCATTGTTCCGGTATGATAATGAAAGATAGTTCTTCCGGTAGTTAATATAAACGGATAATCAGCATCGGGAAGCTCTGCGGCCTCTTTGAATTCTATTCCAAAAAACTTACCCTTGCCCCGACTAAACTTTCCTTGATGTAAATAAGGCGTCCCTGGATGTTCTTTGGAGGGGCAGGGCCACTGCAATCCAATATCTTCAATTCGCTCATACCCTATTCCTCCATCAATAGGAGTTACTGAGGCTATTTCATCCATAATTTCAGCCGGTGAAGAATATTCAAATCCTTTAGATCCCATCTTTCTTGCTAAGGCGCAGATTATCTGCCAATCGGGTTTACTTTCACCCCTAGGCTCAATCGCTTTTCTTATTCTTTGAACTCTACGGTCTGTAGCGGTGAAGGTGCCATCTCTTTCTGCATAGGAGGTACCGGGAAGCACCAGATCAGCCAGTTGAGCCGTTTCGGTAAGGAATATATCCTGAACCACAAGAAATTCAAGATTCTCTAACGCTTTCTTAACCTGGTGGATATCCGGATCGGAGAGCATCGGATTCTCGCCCATAATATATATGGCTTTAAGATTACCTTTGGCTGCCTCATTCATCATTTCCACCACCGTCAGCCCTGGCTGGGAAGGAAGTTCGGTATCCCAGGCTTTTTCAAACTTGGCATGGGTATTTTCATCAGCTACACTTTGATATCCAGAGTAGACGTTGGGTAAAGCCCCTACATCGCATGCCCCCTGAACATTCGACTGCCCTCTTAAAGGATTAACCCCGGTGCTTGGCCGGCCAACATTACCGGTTAGCAGGGCAAGATTTGAACAGGAGACCACATTATCTACCCCGGTGGTATGCTGCGTTATACCCATGGAATAAACCAGGGAGGCAGATTTAGCCTGGGCATATATTCTGGCTGCTTCCATAATAAGTTCTTTAGGTATGCCGGTTATCTTTTCTACATATTCCGGGGTATACTTTTTAACCACTTCTTTTAATTCTGCAAACCCTTCGGTGCGCTCATTAATGAACTTTTTATCCTCCCAACCTTCCTTTAAAATTACATTCATAAATCCATTAAGTAAAGCAACATCTGTTCCTGGTCTTTGCCGGAGATGATAATCAGCAAATTGAGTTAAAGGAATAAGCCTGGGATCAGCAACTATAAGTTTTGCTCCTTTTGCTCTTGCTCTCATAATGTATCGTGCTATAAGTGGATGCTGTTCTGTGGTGTTTGAGCCGATAACAAAAATACAATCAGCATCTTCGAGCTCTCCTATGGAGTTGGTCATTGCTCCACTACCAAAAGTTTTCCCTAAACCCACCACCGTGGAGGCATGGCATAATCGAGCACAGTGGTCAACACTATTGGTCTTAAGAACCGCTCGAGCAAATTTCATCATTAAATAGTTCTCTTCATTGGTGCATTTCGCTGAGGAGAGAACAGCAACAGCATCAGGGCTATACTGTTTAAGTTTTTCGGTAACTACCTTCAAAGCTTCATCCCAGGATATCTCCACAAATTTTCCATTTTTTTTCATTAAGGGCTTAGTTAATCGGTCTTTACTAATTACAAAATCGGCCGCATTCCACCCTTTAATACAAAGCTTTCCCTGACTAACTAGATGCGATTTACAGGGGAGGATACCCACCAACTCCCCATCCAGAACCTGTAGATAGAAATTACACCCACAACCGCAATACGGACATACGGTTAGCACATTCTTATATTCTATCATTCATTAGCTCCTTCCTTCATTGGCATCTCATCCAAGGTAGTTAACAACGGTGATTCTTGCTTCACATCTAAACCAGATTCATAATTAAATAATTCTTTAACATCTTTCCTTACCTGTTTAGAAATAGTTAGTAAAGGAATATCCATAGGACAGGCTTTCTCACATTCGCCACATTCAATACATCTATCGGCAAGGTGATAAAATCTTATAAAATGGAACATAGGAATTTCAGGAGGAATTTCTCCTATCTTCGACCACAACTCCTGCTCCATAGCACAATCCTGACAGAAACACAAGGGGCAAGCGTTTCTACAGCCATAACATTTTATACATTTACTTAGTTGAGATTGCCAAAAAGCTAACCGTTCTGACCAACCTTTATTTAAAAGGCCTTCAATGTTTTTATCTTCAAAAACCCCTTCCACTTTCTCTCCTAGAAGGGGATGATTAGGATAAGGTCTGGGGCATTTGCACTCTACTGCTTCTTCTCTGCTGCAAGCAACACCTAAAATCTCAATATTTTTCATCTCTATTTGGTTTCTTTTAGCCAGCTCAATTAAAGCCCTCTCCTCACACCCTTTAACTATAACTCCAATCTTTATATCTGGATATTTTTCCTCTATCAACCGGATAATATTCTTTTTGCTTGGTCTACAAGTATAGAAAAGTGGATATTGAGGGGAGACTACTAAACTATCTAATTCCTCTACTTTGGTAAAAATATGTGGGGCTAGATGGTTATCCTTTTCCCTCAGTCCAAATATCACTTCCACTTTTCCGCTGACAAGATACTCTTTAGCTAATTTTTTCAATTTCTCTATCATGCCTCAAACTTCCTCTTTAATGGATTCGGACCTAACCTCTTAATTTCAGCCACAAAATCGGTGACTACTTCCGCAAATTTTTGGCCCTCTGCAGCAGAAACCCACTCCAACCTCACTCTCCGAGGGTCAATCCCTAAATAGCTCAATATCTTTTTAAGAATGGCCACTCTCTTTTTGGTTCGATGGTTGCCGGTTTGATAGTGGCAATCTCCAATATGACAACCTCCAATAAATATTCCATCTGCCCCTTTTTGAAAAGCCTCCATTACAAACAGAGGGTCAATCGTTCCCGAACACATCACTCTAATCATCCTGAAATCGGGAGGCATTTGAAGTCTGCTTACTCCGGCTAAATCTGCACCTGCGTAGGTACACCAGTTGCAACAAAATCCAATAATTTTCGGTTCGAATTCTTTCATCTTATACCTCCAATGCGGCCTTAGTCATAGCTAAAATCTGCTCTCTCTTAAATCCTCTTTGGTTGATAGCTCCCGAGAAACAAGCACCAGTGCAGGTACCACAACCTTTACAAAGAGTTTCATTCACCTTGGCCACTCTCTTTTCCTGATCTATTTCTATAGCATTATAAATACAAACTGCTTCACAGATTCCACATCCATTACACCTATCCTCATTTACACTAACCACTGTTCCCTCTGCTAAAATTTTGTCTTTAGCCAGAATAGTACATGCTCTGGAGATCGCAGCATTTGCTTGGGAAATACTTTCTTCAATAAACTTGGGAGAATGAGCTAATCCACAAAGAAAGATGCCCTCGGTAGCAAAATCTACCGGACGAAGCTTTACATGAGCTTCAAGAAAAAAACCATCTTCATTTAAGGGAACTTTCAGCATCTGAGCAAGCTCTTCACCATCTTCAGAAGCAATAACCCCGGTACTTAAAACTACCAGGTCAGCATTAATCAATAAATTTTCTTTTAAGATAAGGTCTTTTACCAGAACCTCAAGTTTTTCTTTACCTTTTCTTACTTCAGGTTCTTGTCCTTCCTCATAGCGAATAAAGATGACGCCTTCCTCTCGGGCCCTTTGATAATAATCTTCCTTGAAACCGTAGGTTCTCATATCTCGATAAAGAATGTAAATATTAGCTTTTTTGTTTAGCTGTTTAATCTTAAGGGCATTCTTTATCGCCTCTGAACAGCAGATACGGCTACAATAAGGATGTTGATCATTTCTGGAACCAACACACTGAATCATCACCATAGAATTTTGAGTATTAACCTCCAATTTCCCACTGACCATCAATTTTTCCAACTCTCTTTGGGTAACAACTCCTCTCTCTTTACCATAAAGGTATTCCGTAGGCTGATACTCTTTTGCTCCCGTAGCTACAATGATAATCCCATGCTCAAGTTCTTTTAGAGAAGAATCTATCTTAACCGTCGTCTTAAAATTGCCTACAAATCCTTCGATATTTTCAATCTTAGCCCCGCTGAAAAGACGAATTCTATCATTTGATTGGACCTTAGCTATAAGTTTTCCTAAAAACTTTTGAACATCTTCACCTTCAAGGGTATAATGAATATCTTTTGCCTGACCACCAAGTTCTCTCTCTTTTTCTACCAAATATACTTCATATCCTTCCTCAGCAAGTCTTAAAGCAGAAGTCATTCCTGATACTCCTCCACCGATAACCAGACCTCGAGGAATTACTTCCAAAGGAAGTCTCTTTAACGGCTCAATTAACCTTGCTTTAGCCACAGCCATCCTTACTAAATCTTTTGCTTTCCTGGTTGCTTTTTCTGGCTCTCTCATATGAATCCAGGAACATTGGTCCCGAATATTTGCCATTTCAAAAAGATACCTATTCAAACCTGCTTCCCTTATGGTCTCCTGGAAAAGAGGTTCATGTGTTCTGGGAGTGCAGGAGGCAACTACTATTCTGTTTAATTGGTGTTCTTTAATGGCCCCTTTTATTCTCTTCTGGGTATCCTGAGAGCAGGTATAAAGATTACCTTCAGCATAAACTACGCCGGGTAAAGTCTTGACCCATTCCACAATAGAGGGAACATCAACCACTCCTCCAATGTTGATACCGCAGTGACAGACAAATACACCTATCCTGGGAGCTTCTCCGCTCACCTCTATTTCTGGAGGATACTCTTTTTCGGTTACCAAAGAACCCCTTGCCTCTGACAGGATACTCGATGCTTCTGCAGCAACGCCGCTTGCTTGAGCTACAGTCTCTGGAACGTCCTTGGGTCCAGAGAAGGCACCGCCAACAAAGATACCTGGCCGAGAAGTGTGGAGAGGTTCAAAGGTACTCGTCTTAGCAAAGTTATAACTGTTTAGTTGGATATTAAATTTTTCTGCTATCTCCTTGGCACTCTTTGGAGCTTCCAGTCCCACAGATAAAACCACCATCTCAAATTCTTCGCTGGCGAGCTTCCCATCATCGGTCTCATATTTTATCTTTAAATTATGAGTTTTAAGATCTTCTTCTACTTCTGAAATCTTTGAGCGTACATACCTCACCCCATATTCAGATTCTGCCCTTTTAATATATTTATCAAAATCCTTCCCGTAAGCCCTCATATCCATATAAAAGATAGAGGTCTCCGTATCTGGAGCATGCTCTTTGGTAATTAAAGCTTCTTTGGTAGAATACATACAGCAAACTGAGGAACAGTAACCTCTTTTAATTTTAGAGTCTCTGGAGCCAACACACTGAATCCAGGCAATACTCTTGGGATGTTTATCATCCGACCTCCTGGTTACCTGACCTTGATAAGGACCTGAGGCAGATAAAATTCTCTCCAACTCAATACTGGATACCACATTAGGAAATCTCTTGTAACCATACTCTTCTTTTAACTGAGGATTAAATTCATCAAATCCGAGAAAAAGAATTACCGAGCCAACCTTTATCTCCCTATCCTCTTCGAGCATATCATGAAGGACTGCTTCTGCCTTACAAGCTTCTACACACTGCATACATTCAGAGCATCCTCCACAAGCAAGACATCTTTTTGCTTCTTTAATTGCCTCTTCTTCGCTAAAACCTAAAACAACTTCTTTAAAATTTCCCTTCCTTTCACTTAGGGGAAGAGTAGCTACTTCTGTCCTCTTTTTAGGTTCTACTCCTTCAGTATCTACTTCAATCTCGCTCTCTTGACTTCCCTCTCCTTCACGACCTACTCGCATATCTTCACCATTAAGATAACGGTCAATAGAGATAGCTGCTTTTCTACCGGCAGCCATTGCTTCAATAACTGTATCGGGCCCCGTAACTGTATCACCACCAGCAAAAATGCCTTTTAGGTTCGTCTCTAAAGTTAAAGGGTCTACCTCAAACCCTCTTCCCCGAATCAGCTTAAACCTATCTGCCTGTGCGTGCCTGCACCTGTCTGCCGTCTGCCTGTGCGTGTACGCACGCAGACAGGTGCCGGCAAAGGCAGGCGCAGACAGGTGATGAGAGCCTAAGAAGGATAAATCTGAAGACTGACCAAGAGCGGGAATTATCATATCTGCATCAATAATAAATTCTGAGCCCTCTAGAGGGATAGGTCTTCTTCTTCCTGAGGCATCAGGCTCGCCTAATCTCATCCGAATACATTGGACCTGGTTAACTTTACTCTCTTTACCTAAAATCCTGGTAGGGGCAGCTAAATAAAATATCTTAATTCCCTCTTTTTCTGCTTCTTCTATCTCCTCTTTATTAGCCGGCATCTCCGCTCTTGACCTTCGATAAACAATGGTAACTTCTTTTGCTCCCAGGCGATAAACTGTTCTTGCGGCATCAATGGCAGCATTTCCGCCTCCCACCACCACCACTTTTTCTCCTACTTCTACTTTCTCGCCCAAATTTACTCTTCTTAAAAACTCTACACTATGATATACACCTTTTAAATCCTCCCCGGGGATTTCTAATTTCAGGCTTAGATGAGCTCCAACAGCAATAAATATAGCCTCATAGCCATTATTTTTAAGGTCCTCTATGGTTAAATTCTCACCGAGAGGAGTATTTAATTTTATTTCAATACCAAGATCTTCTAAAATGCTAATTTCTTTTCTTAAAATATCTTTAGGAAGGCGATAATCAGGAATGCCAACGGCCAGCATCCCCCCGGCAACTGAAAGAGCTTCAAATATAGTAACCTTATAGCCCCTTTTCCTTAAATCATAGGCAGAAGTTAAACCAGCTGGACCAGAACCAATTATAGCAATCCTATTCTCTTTTTCCGGCTCAATTTTTAACTCAAAATCTACCTTTTTTTCGTAATCAGCTACAAACCTCTTTAATAAATCAATAGCAATAGGCTCATCTACATTTTGCCTCGAACATTCTCCTTCGCAGGGATGAGTGCACACTCGGCCGCATATTCCTGGGAGTGGATTCTTTTCGCGAACCAGAGTTAGAGCTTCCTTAAATTTCCCTTGAGAAATCAAAGCAATATAACCCTGAACATTAACATGGAGAGGGCAAGCAGCTCTACAGGGAGGAATTCCTCTTTTTTCAATGCCAAATGCACTGGGGGTTGCCTGGGTAAAGGGTCTATATATGGCTTTTCTATTTACCAAGTTTTCTTCATATTCACTGGGAATCTCTACCGGGCAAACTTCAGCGCAATCTCCACAACCGGTACACTTAGCTAAATCAACAAAGCGGGGATGTTTTTTTACTCTTACTTTAAAATTACCTACTTCTCCTTCAATACTTTCCACTTCTGAGTTAGTAAGCATCTCCACATTTCTATGTCTTCCACAATCAACAAGTTTTGGGGAAAGAATACACATCGCACAATCGTTGGTGGGAAAAGTTTTATCCAGTTGAGCCATTACTCCACCAATACTCAGGCTTTTTTCCACCAGATAGACTTTAAAACCAGATTCTGCTAAATCTAAAGAGGCTTGAACACCACCAATACCACCTCCCACTACCATCACCGCCCCAACTTTATCTTTCTTTAAGTTCACCTTTCCCCCTCCTTTGCTTTATTATAATTTTGCCAACATTTCTCTTGGTTTTATTCGGTTTAACTTAAAACCCAATTCTTCGGGAGAAATACCTAAGGCCAGACCAAGAATTTGAGGATAATATAAAACAGGTAGATTATACTCTACTTCAAATTGCTTTTCTATCTTTTTTTGACTCCCTTCATACATAATGCTGCAAAAAGGACAAATCAAACAGATAGCATCTGCCTTAGTAGATTTTATATGGTCAAGTTTATTTTTGGCTACTTTCAGTGCGGTCATTTCATTTATACCCAAAATACCTCCACCACAACAACTATTTTTATCTTCATAAAGAACAGACTTTGCTCCGGTTACCTCAATTAACTCATCCAGTGTTTTTGGATTTTCAACATCATCAAAATCTTCATATATTCCTGAGGGTTTTAAGTAATGGCAACCATAGTGAGCAGCAAAACTAAATTTAGATAAATCAACCTTTAAATTTTCTCTTATCTTCTCCAGTCCCACATCTTCATATAAAACTCGGGTAAAATGCTTTACTTTTATTTTTCCTTCATATTTTCTCCCTAAAACTGAAAGCTTATTATTTATCTTTTTCCGCAAACTTTCCTCTTCCTTTAACTCCTTATTTGCTTCGGTTAAAATAGAAGTACAAGCACTACAAAGAGAAACTAGATCTAAATCTTTCTCTTCCGCCAAACTTAAGTTTTTAGCAGCCATTAAAAGAAAAGTATCTCTATCCACCGATTTAACCGGGAAACCACAACAACTAAAATCATTTATATCCACAAGCTCTATACCTAATTTATGGGCTACTTTTCTGGCGGAAAGCTCATAATTTAATGCCCTCACCGGAACAGTACATCCTAAAAATAAAGCGTATTTCATTCTTCCCCCTCCTTAGCTACCTGAAGGAGTTTATCCACACCTTTCTGTTTAAATAGCTTTTTGGTATCCTCGGCGTTCTCCTCTATTTGAGGAAGACCAAGTTTTGTTCGCTTTTCATTATCAAACTCCCCAATTTCATAAAGCCTACCATGAGAGTTTAAGGCTTCCATTTGAGCTACAAAAGAGGGATGAATATATCCTTCTCTTACCGCGATATTTTTTATGACATTCATTAGGTCAGTAATCTTTACCTCCTGAGGACACCTTTCCGCACAGGTATAACAACTGGAACAAAGCCAGATAAAATCACTGGAAAGAACCCTCTCTTTCATCCCCAACAGAGCCATTCTAATAATCTTTCGAGGGTTAAACTGATCATTTACCTCTCTAATAGGACATCCAGCAGTACAGGTGCCACAAGCAAAACAGCGAGTAATATTCTCGCCTCCTGGTTCTGCTTGAATCTCATACTTAAAATTGGGGTCTAATTCATTTACTTTAATAATCTTTTCTTCATTTTCACTCATTTTACTCCTCCCCTACACTGCGAAGTTCATCTTCTTTAAAAGTAGTAAGCGGTAAAGGTTCTTCTAAATCTCTGCCCGGAACATATTTAAAAATCTGTTGCACCTTATAGCTTACCATCTTAAATATTTTAAGAAGTGGAATATTACTTGGACAAGCTTGCTCACAAAGCCCGCATCCTACACAAGAAGTAGCCATATGACTCATTCTCCCTAAATGGAAAAGAATGGTATCCCGGGGCATTTTAATAGAGCCTTTTCTTTTAGCCCACAGGAGGTATTTTTCTGAACCAAATTCAAAAGTAGGCGACTCAAAGAAACACTCTCTGCAATAGCAAAGGGGACAGACCCTCATACAATTATGACAGTTAATACAGGTGGAAAATACCGAAAGTAAATTCTCCCAGCCACCACTTGTCTCTTCCTTCATCTCAGAAAAAAGAGCATCTCTTTTCTCTATTTTTTTACTAAGGTACTTAGAAACAGACTCTTCTCTTTTTGATTGGTTAAATTCGGGACCTGTCTGCGTGCAGGCACGCACAGGCAGAAAAGAGAAATTTTCTAAAATTTTTTCTCCTTTCTCAGTACCAGATTTAAGCAGAATATTCTTTTCAAAATCTACTCCTATTAAGCCGATAACTAAATCGGCATTAGAGGGAATAGGATACTCACACACCTGGCAAGCTTTTCTTAATTTAGTATCCTCTCCTCCTTCCTTAAATTTCCTTAAGAGTTCATCTGAGGGTGAATTACCTTGTTTACAGAGATTCTGATAATCACTAACTGAATAGGTCCCTAAGCAATCTACCCCAATAATAAGCAGGTTATCTAAAGAAGCCTGCTTCAATTTAACCAGTTCTATTAATGCTCTTATTTCGCAGGACCTAAGAACAACTCCCACCGGATTCTTATAGGAACTGAGTCTGGTCATCTCGGAGATAATTCTTGCCGAACTAACCGGGAGAACGGGAGAGATAACGTTTACCTCTTTTAGTCCGTTAGAATTAGTCATCAAACTTTGAACTACATTATCTTTTGAGGGGACTTCTCGAGGAACTAAAAGTGCACTCACCAGATTTTTTTCCAGAAGGCTCTCCAAAAAGGAATTAATCGCTTCCTTTACCCTGGCATCCTTTACCTCAATAACTACCTCTTTTTTCATCTATTTCACCTCTATAAAGACCAATATTTACTTACCGGGTTGGGACCTAATCTTTTTAAATGGGAGGTCATTTCAGATATACTATCCGCATATCTTTTACCTTCGCTGGCGCTTACCCACCTAATCCAGACCCGACCATCATCTAACCCCAAACTTTTTAAAATACTTTTTAAAACAGTAATCCTTCTCCTCTCCTTATAGTTCCCACTCACATAATGGCAATCTCCCGGATGACATCCGCCAATAAAGACTCCATCCGCTCCTTCCAATAAAGCCCGAAGAATATAAACAGAATCAACCGACCCCGAACACATTACCCTGATAGGCCTAATATTTGGCGGATATTGTATCCTGGAAGTACCCGCAAGGTCTGCTCCCGCATAAGTACACCAGTTACATAAGAAACCAACTATCTTGGGCTCAAAATTAGCCATTAATTACCTCCTTCTTATCTTAAAAAAATCTCTTTTTCGCACTTGATCGTCACAGGATTTATCCTACCTTCCATCTTCATATTGCCGCATCAATAACGGAGAGAATTTGTTTATCCTCATATCCTTTTAATTTAGCCGCCCCATTAGGACAAACTGCCGCACAAGTCCCACATCCCCGGCAAAGAGTTGATATCACTTTTACCACTCTCTTTTGCTCATCTATCACCCGCGCTTTATAAGGGCAAGAAGAGATGCAAACTTCACAACCACTGCACCATCTCTCATTTACTTCGGCAATACACCTTCTGGATAGCATTCTCTCCTGAAATAATAATATTACCGTTTTAGTAGCTGCCGCGGTAGCCTGGGTTAGCGATTCCTTGACAGAACGAGGAGAATGAGCCAAACCGCAAACAAATATTCCATCCCTGAGAAACTCTACAGGACGAAACTTAACATTGGCTTCCTCGAAGAAACCATCATTATCTAAGGTAACCTCCAAAATTTTAGCTAAAGAATGATTATCTTCGGGTATCATCCCAACACTCAATACAACAAAATCAGGATTTATAACCAATTCTTCATTCAACACAAAGTCAGTAACTCTTACTTTTAATTTACCTCCTTCAATTTTAAGTTGAGGTTTATTATCCACATTATATCTAATAAAAGCTATTCCCATCTCCCTTGCTTTGGTATAATACTCTTCTTTAAACTCATAAGTCATTATGTCTCGATAAAGAATATAGATATTTGCCTTAGGATTTTCCTCTTTTATTTTTAAAGCATTCTTTATAGCTTGAGAGCAACACACCCTGCTACAATAAAGATGTGGCTCTTCTCGGGAACCCACACATTGAATCATAACTATCGAATTTTGAGAATTAACCTCTATTTCTTTGTTAGCAATCAATCTTTCCATCTCTTTTTGAGTAATTATTCTTTTATCTTCACCATAAGAATACTCTTTAAGAGACTGATTTTCCTTTGCTCCAGTTGCCACAATAATAGCTCCATAAGAAATAACTTTAGACTCCGATTGGTTTATTATAAGCCTTGCTTGGAAATTCCCAGCATAACCAGTAACTTCTTCAAGCTCTGTGTTTTTATATATGTGAATTAAACGGTTATTTTCAATTTCTTCTATTCTTTTTTTAAGAAAATCTTGAACATTTAATCCTTCCAGAGTCATATAGATTTCTCTTGCATTACCCCCAAGCTCAGAAGTTTTCTCTATTAAATCAACTTCGAATTCCTCTTCAGCAACATAAAGAGCTGCAGTCATACCAGATAAACCTGCGCCAACAACCAATGCTCTTTTAACGACAGAATCTGTTATTAAAGGCAAAGGCTGCTGTAATACAGCTTTCTCTACTGCCATAGAAAGAAATTTCTCTGCTTTCTCTGTAGCTAACTTTTTATCTTTATGCACCCAGGATATCTGTTCTCGGAAGTTCACTATTTGCAAGAGAGAAGGGTTAAATCCTACTTGACGAAGACCCTGTTTAAATAAAACTTCATATTTATAAGAAGTACAGGCAGCAAAGATTACTCTATTTACCTTCGAATCAACTATTTTTTCTTTAGCTTCATTTAAATCAGGTTTAAAGCAGAGATATTTAAAATCTTCAACTAAACAGACGTTAGGAAGTTTACTTGCAAATTCCTTTACTTCCTTTATATTAATTATACTGCTAATTTCTTGACCACAATGACATATAAAAATACCTATTTTGGGATCCTCATTAGTTACATCGATCTCTTGGGGATAATTACCTTCCCCGAAAAATTTTCCTCGAGAAGATAACATTGCCATAGAAGCTTTTAGAGCACCTGCACTTGCCTCAGTAACAGTCTCTGAAATATCCTTAGGTCCCGAAAAAGAACCGCAAGCAAATATGCCTTCTTTCTCTGCCATATTAGAAAAATCGATTGTTTTGCAAAATCCATACTTATTTAATTTTAATCCCAAAATCTCACTTATATTTTTAGCTTTATCAGGAGGCGATTGCCCAACAGACAGAACAACTAAATTAAATTCATCTTTAACATAATCTCCTTTTTCTGTCTCGTAAATAATTTTTAAATTTTTTGTATCTGGGAACTCTTCTATGGCAGGGACTCTATATCTTATAAATTTTATACCTTCTTCTTTTGCTTTTTCATAATACCTACAATACCCTTTACCAAAAGTTCTTATATCCATAAAAAAGATTTGAACATCAATGGTTGGATCTATCTTTTTTATAAGCATAGCGTCTTTTAAAGCAATCATACAGCAGGCAGAGGAACAATAATCTTTTTCCTTATCTCTTGAACCAATACACTGCAGAAAAGCAATTTTTCGAGGCATTTTTCCATCTGAGGGACGAATAAATTTTCCGTTATAAGGACCCATCTCACTAAACATTCTTTCCAGCTCTGTGCTAGTAACAACATTTAGACACTTCTCATAACCATACTGGCTTAAATCATGGGGATCAAATTCTTCAAAGCCTAAAGAAAGGATAATAGCTCCCACTTCTAATTCAAGAATTTCATCCTTTTGAGAAAGATCGATAGCCTTGGTAGGACATATCTTTACGCATTCTCCACATCGATTACAAGATTCTATATCAATAGTATACAAATTGGGAATTGCTTGAGGGTACTTAATATAAATTGCTTTACGAGAAGCCAAACCTTCATTGAACTCATCTTTTACCTTAATTGGGCAAATCTCTGTGCATAATCCACATCCAATACACTTATCCTCTTTTATATACCTTGCCTTTTTCTGGAGAGAAACTTTAAAATCTCCTACAGAGCCTTCTACTTTTTCTACTTCTGTATTAGTCATAATCTGGATATTGGGATGAGTTAAATCTCGACGAAGACAAAATTCAGAGGCCTCCTCTCTCTTAAAAATTGGCAGCATTTGGCACATACCACAATCATTGGTAGTAAACTGCCGATCTAATTGAGAAAGCGTTCCTCCTATATTTGAACTTTTATCTATTAAATAAACTTTCAATCCTAATTCCGCTAAATCTAAGGAAGCCTGAATTCCGCCAATGCCGGCACCAACCACCATTACCGCGCCAATATTTTTCTCCATCTTAAAACCCTCCCCTATCTTAAAGTTCCTTCATAATGAGCGGTAAGTTGACGAGCTCTCACTTCAGGTGTAGTATAATTAGGTAATAGCATAGGAGAAATTTTATCGGTATGAATATCCGCTTCTTGAAGTTCTCTTTCATATCTTTTTATATGCTTCAAAGTGAGTTTGCCCAGCTTTACCTCTTTAGCATTTAAAGCAGCAGCTATACCTGCCCTCCTACCAAAAACATTGTAATCTAAAACAGAATTTCCCATCAGTCTATTTCTTCCATGGACTCCACCTGAGACTTCGCCAGCGGCATAAAGGTTAGGTATCTTGGTCTCACACTGATCATTTATCTCCAGCCCTCCATTTTGATAATGCAGAGTGGGAAAAACAAGCATAGGTTCTTTAGTAATATCAATATCGAATCGGTTGTATTGTCTATACATAGCAGGAAGCTGCTTTTGGATAGCTCCCTCACCATTTATAAGCTCGATAAGTGGCGAGTCAAGCCATATCCCCACTCTTCCGGTATGAGTAATAATACCCTTTCCCCTCTCGGTGCATTCCCTTATAAAGGAAGATGATTCAACATCTCTTGGCTCAAGAGGGAAAACAAATAATTCTCCGAATTTATTTACCGGTTGAGCACCCATGGTCCTCACCTTCTCGGTAATAAGAAAACCTAATATCTGCTCCGGATAAACCGCCCCGGTAGGATGATATTGGACCGAATCCATATACAAAAGGTTTGCCCCTGCTCTATATCCAAGAACTAACCCATCAGCTGTAGCCCCATAATGGTTAGTAGTAGCAAATTCTTTTATATGTAACCTCCCAAATCCACCAGTAGCAATAATAGTAGATTTTGCCCTAACCATAATGTATTCTTCTGTCTCCAGGTTATAAAGAATTGCTCCAGCCACCTGCCCTCCCTCATCCATCAAAAGCTCAATGGCAGGAGAAAACTCGATTACTTGAATATCTTCGGGATGATTTTTTACCTCATCTCTTAAAACTCTCATAATAGCAGCACCGGTATAGTCTCTTGCCGAATGCATTCTCTTTCTGGAGCACCCTCCCCCCAGCATAGTCACCATATTTCCATTGGAATCCTTATCAAACATTACCCCGAGCTCTTCAAGCCACTTTATTACTAAAGGAGCATCCATTACCAGAGCTCTTACCAGATCGGGCTTGTTATCAAAGTGTCCTCCCCCTAAGGCATCTAAATAGTGTATAGCAGGAGAATCGTTGGGATTCACTGATGCTTGAATCCCCCCTTGAGACATCATTGAATTCGCATCTCCGATACGCAGTTTTGTAGCTATAATAACCTTGGCTCCATTCTCTCTGGCTAAAAGAGCTGCTCCGGCACCACCACCACCACCACCAATAACCAGAACATCGGTATCATAATCTACTCTGGAAAGGTCGAAATCATCAGGATTTATACGAGAATGGGATT
>NZ_PFKO01000066.1:0-5641 GCF_002784285.1 Candidatus Infernicultor aquiphilus | reverse complement strand
CACCAAATAAATAAAAAGAGCAATAGTTAACCCGGTTACTGCTCCGATATAAACTTTTAATTTTAATGGCAAGTTATAATCTCCCCCTAAAAGTTTAATAAAATTAGGTCGGTGAACCTTTTATCTTTAATTAACTTCTACAATTTAAATTTAGCGCCACCAGCTAATAGTAAAGCCATGACACTAATTAATAAGCTGATTAGTTTTGCCTTATTAATCTTCATTTTTAGCACCTCCACGGTTTATATTTGTTTTTCAAACAATTAAAACCGCTTCGCTTCGCTTCAAAACTTACTATATCATTTATTGCGTTATTAGTTCTAGATAAAGGCTTCACCGACCTAAAATTATATTCAATTTTCCTTTTTTAAGATCCTACGATTGGTAGCTTTAAGAATTGCTTTTACCACTGCTCTATTAAAGTCATCTTCAATTACCGTAGAACCTACTAAATTTTCCTTTCTTTTTGAATCAATTAGATTAATTGAAATCACTACAATATCTTTACTATCTAATCTAATTTTTTTTATTTCCTCCACTTGAAAGAAAACCGAACCCTCTAAATAAGAGCTTATCCCTTCTAAGGTAGCTTTAGCCACTAAATACTCCTGATTTTGAGCCCAATTTATTCCAGAGACTTTACCTTCATATATTTTTTCATTACCTTCTAATTGCACTAAGACTTCAAAATGATTACCAGTAGTGGAAACTTTAATATTAGAGAATTTAAGTCTTAAAGGAGATTCTAATTCTGCTTTTATTTGTCCATCTTTTATTTCTTGACCTTTTACTTGAGCTATGCTAATTTTTCTATAATCTACTTGAATATTGTATTTGGCTAATAAAAATGATTCTATATCTCGTGTTATTTTTTTGGGATTGGCAGAATCTTTAGTAATTACATGAATTTCCTTAATATCTTTCTCTTCAGATAATATTATCTTTACAAAAAGAATCTCGCTTAAATTTTTCAAAGCATTTTCGATTTCTTCTATTTCATAATTAAAACGAGGTGGGATGATAAAATTTCTAAATGCATGTAATTTGCCTTTATCCATAAATTTTCTCCTTAGAATTCTGGTTCAATCAATCCAAAATTCCCATCTCTCCTTTTGTATACTACATTTACTTTATTGGTAGTATCATTGGCAAAAACAAAGAAGTTGTGTCCCAATAAATCCATCTGCATCGCAGCTTCTTCCACTGACATTGGTTTAATGGCAAACTTTTTGGTTTTGACAATTTTAGCAATTTTTGTGGATTGGTCATCCCCAAGGCTAACCTCTTCATAACCCAAATCTTTTCTGTCTGTATTAGAGTATGATTTTTGATAAAATTTTTCTTTATACTTTTTTATCTGTCTTTCCAATTTATCTACTGCTTTATCTATGGATGTATACATATCATCTGTTTCTTCTTCTGCTCTTATCAAAGCCCTATTTGCTTGTAAAGTTATTTCAACAATATGTCTATTTTTCTCCACGCTAAAAGTTACTATTACCTCTAAGATATGATCAAGATACCTCTCA
This sequence comes from Candidatus Infernicultor aquiphilus, assembly GCF_002784285.1. NCBI lineage: Bacteria > Pseudomonadati > Atribacterota > Candidatus Phoenicimicrobiia > Candidatus Pheonicimicrobiales > Candidatus Phoenicimicrobiaceae > Candidatus Infernicultor > Candidatus Infernicultor aquiphilus. The sequence goes on along the minus strand of NZ_PFKO01000066.1, from coordinate 4,112 downwards.
ATTTTACTTAACCTTTTTTCCAGATAATTACGGATCGCATCTGTCACTTCGATATGTTTTCCTTTAATAACAATTTTCATATCTTTTTCCCCCTTAGTAATAGTTATTTTACTTATGTAGTTATATTCTCCGTCCCAATAAAAAAACCCTTTTTTATTTTACAATTTTTTTAAAATATTTTTAATTTAATTGAATAGAAATTTCCTTTTTCCGTAAACTTATTGTAGATAAAATAATTGTGTTTAAGAACTCTAATTGTGTATCTTGCATTTTGTATTTAAAACTAACGACTATTCACTATTCACTAACGACTAATTAAATCTTGTCCGCCTTTCCTTAGACTGACCTGGTCTTTGCCCCCACACCCGCCTGCTGAGAGGTTTGCTTAGGAACTTTATCCCTCACTATTACTCTTCTCTTATTTTTATAACCACTTAAGGTTAAGGCAGGACTTACTCCAAAGCCGCACCATGCTCAGTAATCATCAGGGTTACCTTACGTGGGTCGTTTCGCCTGCGACTGGCTTCGACTTTCAACCACAGCTCTAAGGAAAGGCGATATATTATTTTTTAAACACTCCTGGCTAAAGTTAAAACAAAGATATTCTTAGCCTGTGCTTTTGTTAATTCTTTAGCACATTCTTCAACAGTAGACCCAGTGGTAAATATATCATCTAAGATCAATATATTTTTGTATTTAACCTCTTCCGGTCTCTCTACAGCAAAGGCTTTAATAATATTTTTTTCTCTTTCTTTTTTAGATAAATTAACCTGGAATGGAGTTAATTTTTTCTTTATTAAAACTCTTTTTCCTACCGGGATAGAAAAATAATCTCCTATAACCCTACCTAATAAAACACTCTGATTAAATCCCCTTTTTTTAAAATCATTCTTATGTAAAGGAACAGGAATAATTAAGTCAATTTTCTTTTTAAATTCATTATTCTTTAATAAATAATTTATCATTAACTTTCCTAATGGTTTAGCTAATTTTTTCTCTCCATAGTATTTAAAGAGATGAATACACTCTTTTAATACTTTCTGGTATATTCCCACAGAACGAGAGAATTCAAAAGAATATTTTTTCCTTTTACAATTAGAACATAAGATTCCTCTGTTAGATTTAAAGTAATCTGTAGAGATTAAAGGTTTTCCGCATTTTATGCAATATGGTTGTTCAATTAATTCAATGGTTTTAAAACAATCCTCGCAGATTGAATATCCTTTAGATTCCCGAATAGGTTTTTCACATATTTTACAATCTAAGGGAAAAATAAAATTAAGCAACCCTTCTTTTATATATTCTACCATATTTTGGTGATTCATACTAACCTTAATTCGTAAAATTCCTAATTTAGTATTGAGTATATAGTATCGAGTATCGAGTTAAGAGAAGAAAAAAGAATAGAGAGTAGTTCACTAGTTCATCAGTTAGCCGTTTAATTAACTGACTATCTCATTTTCTTAATCTTAAACTGTAAACTAAAAGCTTATCTTCCCCTTTATCTCTTCTGCCCGCTCCTATACGCTAAACGCTATACACTCGAATACTATTCACTAACGACTATTCACTAAATACTAGTTAGGTTCCCACCTTCCAAGAAGAGAGGTATCTTTCTTGTTCTTCGGTAAGTTTATCAATCTTTATTCCCATCGATTCTAATTTTAGTCTGGCAATCTCTTTATCAATATCTCCAGGGACACTATACACTTTCTTACTTAAAGTTTTACCTTCTTTAACTAAATATTCAACAGATAAAGCTTGATTAGCAAAACTCATATCCATCACGCTTGCGGGATGTCCTTCAGCTGCAGATAAATTTAAAAGTCTACCTTCTGCTAAAAGATTTATTTTTTTACTGCTTTTTAAAATATATTCTTCTATATATTCTCTAATTTTCTTTTTACTTACTGCTAAATTTTCTAAAGCTCTTATATTAATTTCTACATTAAAGTGTCCAGAATTAGCTAAAATTACTCCGTCCTTCATTAAAGGAAACTCTTCTTCTGATATCACATTTATATCACCAGTCAGAGTAATAAAAATATCTCCGATTTTAGCTGCCTCTTTTATAGGCATAACTTGATAACCATCCATCACTGCTTCTAATGCCTTTATAGGATCGATTTCGGTAATTATAACCTGAGCGCCCATACCATTAGCCCTCATTGCTAGACCTCGAGCACACCAACCATATCCACAGATCACGAATTTCTTTCCGGCAACTAAAATATTAGTAGCTCTTAACAAACCATCAAGAGTACTCTGTCCTGTACCATATCTATTATCAAAGAGATATTTAGTTTGTGCATCATTTACAGCTATAATGGGATATTTTAAAGCTTTATTTTTCTCCATACTTCTTAATCGAATAACTCCAGTGGTAGTCTCTTCAGTCCCAGCAATAATCTCTTTAATTAATTCTTTTTTCTGAGAGTGGACCGTGGAGACCAAATCAGCTCCATCATCCATAGTAATATTAGGTCTATAATTTAATACTTGGTTAATATGTTGATAATAAACATCTTTATCCTCTCCCTTAATTGCAAATACTGGAATCCCATAATCCTTAACTAAAGAAGCAGCCACATCATCCTGGGTACTTAAAGGATTGGAAGCACAGAGGGATACTTCCGCTCCTCCTGCTTTTAAATTTCTTACCAGATTAGCTGTTTCAGTAGTTACATGTAAACAGGCTGCTATCTTAATCTCTTTTAGGGGTCTTTTCTCAGTGAATTTCTTTCTTATAGCTAAAAGTACTGGCATTTGATTTTCAGACCATTCAATTCTATCTTTCCCTTTTTCAGCTAATTTAATATCCTTTATTCCATAATTCATCCCTTGTACTCCTTTCTTTTATTAAAATTCTTTTATAAATTATACCTTAGTTTATATTAAATCGGTAAATTGGTCAATTTTTCAAATAAGGATTGGTTCTTCTCTCCTCACCTATAGTTGAATCTGGGCCATGTCCAGGATAAATTATCTTACCATTACCCAAAATCAACAATTTTTCTTTAATTGATCTCTGCAAATCTTGATAAGAGCCACCAGGTAGGTCAGTTCGGCCAATGCCTCCAGCAAATAAAGTATCGCCGGTAAAGATTACATTATCTAAAATAAGAGAAATACCACCCGGAGTATGACCTGGGGTATGGAATACAGTTAACTTTAATGAACCTAAAATTATCTCATCCCCTTCTTTTAAAAAAATATCTGCGGGAGGAGAACATATTTCTTTACCCATGAAGATGGAAAAATTTTTATTAGTATCCACTAACATATCAGCATCTAATTTGTGGATTAATAAAGAAGCCGTGGTCTTACCTTTAAGCTTTCTATTACCAGCAATATGGTCGATATGCCCATGAGTATTTATAATATATTTCAAATCAAAATTATTTTCTTGTAAAAGGTTTAAAATCAAATCTACCTCTTCTTCCCCTCCCGGATCAATCACTGCTGCTTTTTTAGTCTTCTCACAACCAATCAAATAACAATTGGTTTCTAACGCTCCTACTACTAGTTTTTTTAGAAACATTTTTTATAACCCTTCCATATAATAATATTCACTTTAAACCATACCAATTATTAAAGCAGTTTTCGTTTTAGAATAGGGGAATCCTTTAACAAATACCTCCAAAAATAGCTTGTAGTGCTTTGCTTATTTTTTTTAGAACCTGAGGATAGTTGGTAACAATACCATCCACTCCATACAAAATAAAGCGTATCATATCTAGATCTTTATTAACTGTCCATACATACACAGCTTTATCCAACTGATGTAAATAAGAAATAAATCTTTTTGTCCCCCAAAGGTAGTGAGGATTTAACCCATCTAATCCATTAATATACCTTTTTGGAATTATCAGCTTGGAATATAAGCCATTCACTTTTAGTTTGGGATATCTTTCTTTTAATAAAATTACAGTATTTCTATCAAAACAAGAAAAAAGAATATTATTATATCCAAAACTCTCTGTCTCTTTTACTAACCTATCTATAATTCCAGGATAAATCCTTTCTCCTCCCTTAATCTCAATATTTACAAAAAGTTTTCCTTTTAAAATATTAAGTACTGCACTAAGCGAAGGAATGTGTTCATTAGGATA
>NZ_PFKO01000286.1:845-1089 GCF_002784285.1 Candidatus Infernicultor aquiphilus | reverse complement strand
TCGAGAAGTTACCCTTAATGGGTATCTCCAGTATAGCTAATATGATTATGGCTATTAAATTCGCTAAATATTATGAACTTACTGAAAAAGATATAGTCTTGACTGTCTTCACCGATTCTATGGAACTTTATGGTTCCCGATTAAAAGAGTTAGAAGAAGAGTTTGGAGCATATCAAAAGATTAATGCAGCTATTGATTACCACCAGAACCTACAAGCTCTTACCACCGATTATATGCAAGAATT
>NZ_PFKO01000286.1:0-822 GCF_002784285.1 Candidatus Infernicultor aquiphilus | reverse complement strand
TTCATAACCTAAAATACTTTACCTGGGTAGAACAGCAGGGTAAAGATTTAGAAGAATTAAATGCCCAATGGTATGATTATGAAAATTACTGGGGCGGTATTCACCAACAGACCAGTAAGATAGATAAATTAATTAGAGAGTTTAACCAGAGAACTGGCCTGCTGAAATAGGATAAATATTGTGACAGAAAACCGTTGTACTAGCTCAATAATTCGGTAACTTTTTCAAAATAAATAATATTTAAAATAAAAAAGGGTAAGCTAAGGAAGATGACTTTCTTTATAGCTTACCCTTTTTTTATTGCCTTTTTATCTCTATTCAATTTTCCCCAACTCTACCTTCATTCCGGAGAGTTCCTTTTGTCCGATACCCTTCTTTCTGGGCAATCACTATCTCCTGCATAAACCTATCAATCCGAAAGATTAAGAGTATGGATAGGGCAATAGGGAATCCCTGATTAGCGATTAAATCTAACAATGTTTTTAGATCCATTGAATCCCTCCTTGTATAATATATCAATCTCAAAATGTCATTGCGAAGCTTTGCAAGCCTGCCCCTGTGAAAACAGGGGAAGCAATCTCATTAAATTAGAGATTGCCACGCCCTGATAAATCAGGGCTCGCAATGACATTTAGTGTAGGGGGCGGATTTATCCGCCCCGTAATGCCGGGCTCGATAAATCGAGCCCCTACAATTAAATAGACTCTTTCTCGTTCAATAATTTTCTCTTCGATAAGATATCATAAGTCTGCTGATTAATCTTGCCCACATTAGCCTTCATCATGGTCTTTACTGCCTTCTCCTCACTCTTTCTCAATTGGA
>NZ_PFKO01000061.1:0-1173 GCF_002784285.1 Candidatus Infernicultor aquiphilus | reverse complement strand
AGATTTGGACACTTTGCAATTAGCCAGCAAAAAAACCAAAATATACACGATGAGAAGAGGTTTGAGCGACGCGGTTCTTTATGATGAAAATAAAATATATGAGAGATATGGAATTTCTTCCAAACAATTGATTGATTTTAAGGGTTTGAGAGGAGATCCGTCAGATAATATTCCGGGAGTGTTTGGGATTGGAGAAAAAACCGCTGTCAGTCTTTTGCAAGAATTTGAAACATTGGAAAATATTTATAAAAATATAGAAAAAATAAAAATTTCGGTGAGGGAAAAATTGACAAGAGATAAAATGCAAGCGATCAAGAGCAAGAAATTGGCAACGATTGTTAGAAATGTTCCGGTGGAATTTGATTTGGAAAAAGCCAAGATTGATGATTTTGACAAAAAAAAATTGGTGAAACTTTTTGAAGAATTGAATTTTTTTTCACTAATAAAAAGAATTCCTCAAAATAAATTGGATGAATCTGAAAATTGTTCAAAAAAAGAGAAGAAAAATAAGAGCGTCAAAGATTTTAAATATAATTTTATAATTAAAGAAAAAGAGAATGATTTTTGGAAGGATCTTTCTCAAAAAAAGGAGTTGAGCTTTAAATTGGAAACACAAGAAAGGGAAAACGGGCACAATGAAATTTTAGGAGTTTCTTTTTCTTGGGAGTCTGGGCGAGCTGGATATGCAAAATATAGTGAAAAAACCCGTTCATTTATTAAAGATATTTTTGAAAATGAAAAAATTGTTAAAATCGGATATGATTTAAAAATAAGTATAAAAATTTTATTTTCTTATGGAATAATTTTAAAAGGAAAATTATACGATATTATGCTATTGGCTTACGTTCTTGACCCGGGAGCTAAAATTGATTTTCCTTTTTTAGTTTTGAAAGAATTGGGAGAAGAAATTGAGGAAAGAAACAATAAGGGGCAGTTGGGATTGGAAATAATGTCTTTTCAAGAAAAAATTGAAAAGATTTGTCGCCAAACGGATTATATCAAGAAATTGAAAAAAATTTTTGAAGAGAAAATGGAAAAAATATCCCAAACGCAGAAAAAACAAAAAAATTTGGAAACTGTTTTTTGGGAAATTGAAATACCTTTGGTGGAAATTTTGGCTCAAATGGAAATGAATGGAATTCTTCTAAATGCCTTTATTTTTCAAGGAATTTC
>NZ_PFKO01000008.1:0-1149 GCF_002784285.1 Candidatus Infernicultor aquiphilus | reverse complement strand
ACTGTACTGGGAATACATTTTCGCAAGGGATTAGTTGGCTCTACAATAAAATAATCCTCTCTTAAATATCCCATCATACAATCAGAGGTAGTCCCGGGGGTGGAGGCCATAGCCCCACATTCTAAAATTTTCCCCAGATGTAAAGCCAGACCAGGGTCATAACCCTCTTTGATGGGTAAGGCGGCAAACATAGCCGGGTCATTGGAACGACCGGCGATAATAACCTCTGCCCCCATCTCCAGGGCTTTTATATGAGAATGCACCCCCATTACCGCCACAATTCGAGTAGCTTCTTCTATGTCTTTAGCAGTTAATTCAGGAACAGGGCCTAAAGGTTTTATCTTCCCTTGGGCTAACTTCTTTTTAAGATAAGCTTTTTCAACTTCGGCGTGAATCAAAGCCATCTTAAAGTGTAGGTTTTTTTCTTTGGCAATTTCTTTTACTATTTTCAAGGTCCAGTTAAGATGAACCTCAGCACCGGAACCTCCTGCAGAACCGATAATAACCGGAATTTTATGTTCGTAACCGGCTGTCAACATTAAAGTAAGGTCTTTTTTGGTTGCTTCTTTACTTACAATACCCACTCCCGCCCCCAATTTATGGGGACCGGCATCAGTAGAACCGGCATCGGCAGCGATAACATGAGGTTTCTTTTCTAGGCCCTTTTGAAAAGATTCTGCTGGGAAACCATATCCTAACATCCCCACTGGGGATAGAACTCTTATTTCCTTCATTATAAAATCTCCTAACTTTTATTAATAAATTTCATCCTTTAATTACTCCGCTTGCATTTTTTTAATCCTTGAGCTATTTTTCTATTCTTCCCCCATATATTAGAATCCGTCATTGCGAGCTTCGATTTATCGGAGCGTGGCAATCTCATTTGAGATTACTTCCCCTGCTTTCACAGGGGCAGGCTCACTTCGTTCCTCGTAATGACAAATTTCTCTACTTATATTTCAACTACAACTTTTCTTATGCTCCTCAAATGTTTTAGTATAGCTTCTCCAGCTTTTTTACTATTATGTTCTTTAATTGCCTGAAATATGGCCCGGTGTTCTTGATATTGTTTTTCCCGTCTTCCTGGTATTTGCCAGGTCTTTTCTCGAGTCTCTTTTAATAGATCCAGGTGTAATTTCATTATATTAA
>NZ_PFKO01000328.1:0-1133 GCF_002784285.1 Candidatus Infernicultor aquiphilus | reverse complement strand
GATTTTATCTGGTAATAAAGAAGCTAGCTCTTCTATATGGCTAAACGGAACAGTAGTTATTTCTCTTAATTTATCCACAGATTGGTCTTATTCTTATAATCTTTCTGAAGGAACCAACAATATATCGGTTACTTCTTGCGATGCCGCCGGTAATCAAAGCTCTGCCGTAACCGCAATAATAGAGTATGACCCCAATACTTATGTAGATGCAGGAAATGCCAGCGGGACAGAAGATGGGACCGAAACCCACCCCTTTAACACCATAGCTGAGGGGATAGTTACAGTTCCACCTGGAAAATCGGTTATAGTAGCCGCAGGGACTTATAATGAAAAGTTGATAATAAATAAAGGAATTGTTCTCCAGGGAGCTGGAAAGGAATCTACTTTTATAAACGGACTTGGATATGCTGGAAATTTAATTACTATTGAAGCCGATAATGTCACAATATCTGGATTTACTATCGATGGCAATAATAGCACTAGTGTTGGAATATATTTTAACAATTATTCCTTCATAAGTATAAACAATAACATAATACAAAATAATACTAGTTATGGTATAAACTATAGCAATTCTAGCCCTACTATTGAGAATAATAATATTAAAAACAATAACTATAGTGGAATAGAGATTGCTACAGGAGGAGCAGGGATAATTAAAAATAATTCTATAGTTTCTAATCAGTATGGAATACGTACCTGTGGTAATTCTTCATCTGAGATTACCAGAAATGATATAAGCAATAATAGTAATACTGGTATCTATTGTCGAGAGAGTGCTACCCCGATTATTTCTTATAATACTATTAATAATAATAGTTATGGAGTATTAATTGATTATAATTTGACTTGGGGCGCTTTAGTTAATCCGGACATTGGGGGAGGAGAAGGAGGAAGTGTTGGAAAGAATAATATTACCGGGAACAGCATTCATGGTGTTAGCAATGAAACTCCCCATACTATTAAAGCATTGTATAATTGGTGGGGGGACGCTGCTGGTCCCAAATATCCTAGAAATCCTAATAATACCACCATTTCAAGCGATTGGGCTTATTGGAGTGCAACAGGTGGAGACATTGGTTTTTATCCCTGGTTATCTGCGGCTCCCTGAGCCTTTTAAATAAATGACAAAT
>NZ_PFKO01000091.1:5448-11633 GCF_002784285.1 Candidatus Infernicultor aquiphilus | reverse complement strand
TTTTGTCAATATTTACAAAACTATAAACCGAGGTGTGAAAAAATACAACCAGGATTAAAGATATCCCTCTTAAATAATCTAATGAATCTATTCTTTTATTCATTTTTCTTTCCTATGTTACATTTAATCCTGATCAGTTTATTTGATCCTTTATTCAATAAGGACTTGCAAAATATAACCTCAACTTCTGGCTCAACACAGTGGTGCTTTGAAAATACTTTTTTTAATTTTTGTATTAATTGTTCTTTGATTTTTTCTTTATTTGAACCTTTCTTTAATTGGATCCTTAATCTAATCTCTGTGTAACTATCTTGTGTTGCCTGATATTCCTCAATGTCTTCTGAAGTAGAAATTATTGTTCTGCTGATGTAATCCTGGAATATAAATTGAGGTTCTTTGGTGTCCGTTTTTACTCCCCAAAACATATCATCTGCTCTTCCTTGTATCTGTTTAATCACTCTAAAATTTGAACCACAGCTGCATCTTTTCTTGCTTATGGTTATTATGTCATTAAGTTCGTATCTTATTATTGGTTGTGATTTTTTATGTAGGTCGGTAACTAAGAGTTTATGACATGGCTCACCGTCTTTTGTTGGCAGTCCTCTATCATCAAGGAGTTCAAAAAAGACCATATCCTCATTAATGTGCAGATTACCATGTCTACAGGTTAAAGCATAATATCCTTCACTACCTTGATAGACTTCATGAACCTTACACTTGAAATTTTTTTCTAAATATTCCTTAACCTCCGGGTAGAGAACCTCAGCATAAGAATATAGTAATTTTGGACTTATTTTTAGTCTTCTTTTTAGAAGTTCTGTTGCCAATATTTTCAACAGGCTTGGCGGTGCAGACACCACATTTGGATTCAGTTTTTCAAGCTGTTCTATTATTTTTTCTAGTGGCTGTAGCTGGTTTATATAAGTCAGCTTGTTTCCTGATTGATGATAGTTAAATGCCGGTGTACTTACTCTTAAAATAAATGCACCATTTAGTTTTTCTCCTTTTGGCAAAACCAATCTTGAAGCATACATTGCTTTGATGTAATTCTCTTCTTTTTTTGTGGTGATAACAATACCTTTGTTACCGCTTGTTCCGGAAGACATACCTATATTAATGCCATTGAATCTTGCTAAGAAGTCTCTGGTTTTTTCAACGTTCAGAGCAAAATGGATTAAATCACCCTTATTTAGTCCCAGGGTGTTATATTCAGTTAAATTGTCCATCATTATTTTTTTGTTGACTAGTGGCAAAGATGAATATTTGTTTATATCGTACTTATGGTAATGTTCTTTAAAGAATTTTGAATGTTCAACAGCATACCTTGCCATTTCTTTTGTTTTCTTTTCTTGATATTTCTTTATATTTTTTTCAGACCAAAATCTAAAACGATATTTTGATAAGATATAAAAAATGAGTGGGAATCTTGTTTCAAATTCCATTTCAGACCGACGCCTCCTTCCCATTTTTTAATAATTATCTAATTCTTCGAAATAAATTCAATTGCCTTTGGTAATATTTCATTAAAATTATCTGTATTGGTAATTGCATAGCGAAAATTGTATATTTGAGCAAGATTACCTTTTATACCTTTATAATTCTCTGTTATGAAATTATAGGCTTCCAAATAATCACCTTTCATATACATTTCCAATGTTCTGTTTATTAAACTTGTATAGGTTATTCTTTTCAAATTTATCTTCTCCTCACTTTCTTCTTTAACCATTCTCCTCTCCCCTTATCTGTAAGTTATTCGACAGTAGTCCACAGCCAAATTACCAATTTCTTAACCCCTTGATGCGTTCCCGTTCTATGCAATCCGGACATCGTTTGGGTGGGCTAAATCCCTGTTTTTTGTACCACTTCTGTTCACTGGCAGTGAATAAAAATATTTTACCACAAAGTACGCACTTTATCTTAATATCCTCCAACACAGGATATCTCCGTGATTCAGTGATGCCTAACTCATCTTTGTGCTCAAGTAAACGACTCGTCTTGAAAGAGGTCCAGAGAACGTCAATGGGTGAATTGAAAAATATCTTTTCCTGGTATTTAAAATCAGAATGGACCCTTAGATGAGGTGGCTCACCACACCCTGGAACGGAACAGTCAACTGATTGCCCCGGGCACTTTTTACGGTGGCAGATCCTGCCTATGATTGATACATTCTCATCAAAGAGAAAAACTTCCCAGCCATGATAGTGCCTGCTCATCTGTCGGGCGTACTTTGCTACAGCTGCAATCTCCTCAAGATTACGGATAATGATGACTAAATCAAGATCATTGGGATAGGGGTCATTTCCAGCCACAGAACCTATTATGGCAATTTCGAGAGGACTGGATAACTTATGTGTTTTTTCAGCAAATTCATTAGCAGCAACTCTGAGAATTTCATTCTTATTCATCTTCTTCACCTCATTAAACTACTAGTTAACATTGTGTTTAACAGTATCAACATATACGACGTTACGACCGAAGGGAACAATGTCCCGAAGAATAAGGGCGTAAACTCATGGTGAGCTTGGCTTTGGGGTCAGGCTTCACAACTTCAAAGGCTTGTGAACCAGCCACAGCACGCAATCGGTTGAAAACTTCTTTACTTCTTCTGACTCTTCACACAATACGGAGCGCAATATTCTCTCAATTAAGACAAATCCTGCTTCTTTTAAACATGAAATTACTTCTTCTCTGGTTGGAAAATGAAGAAAAGTATCCCTCTCTTCCATTTTAATGACCCTATCCCCAAACTCGTGCAAACTTTTATCCTGTATATGCAATGCCCACTTTTTCTTCTCCTCTTGCCAAAATGATTCATACTCTTTGCCGCTATCGCGGTCATGAGTGGTAAATAAGAAATATCCTTCAGATTTTAATATTCGCTTTATCTCTTTTAACACCTTTATGCGATTTTCCTTTCCCGGTATCTGCATTATCCCATTAAAGGAAAATAGTGCTACCTCAAAGGTTTCATCATCATAATCTAAACAAGCCGCATCCCCCACACTAAAGGTTATATCATATTTCAATTCTTTACTGATTCTTCTGGCTTGTGCTATCATGGCTTCCGATAAATCTAAGCCTTCTATCAAATGATAACCAAGCTTGTAGAGCCCTATGCTCGTTCTCCCTGCACCACATCCGATATCTAAAATTCGGTTTTCCGGATTAAAATATTTTTTAATCATCATCTTTTCAGATTCCCAAAGACCAATTTCCCTAACTGCCTTTGTATAATCTAAAACTGTTTTTTCTGTGGTAAATGATTTTCTGATAAAATCTGTATCAACTTTTCTTATTGTCATCTCTTTATAACCCTAACTTTAAAAAATTTCAATAGTATTTATAACGAATTTACGTAAATTAAGAAACTGTCTCGTCACCTGACTTAAATATCAAAACTTTTAAATATTATGTCAGCATTTATATTCCATCATTACAAATTCATCACTACCTATTAAAGTATCCTTTTGGTAAACATCGGTTATTTCAAAACCAGCCTTTTCATAACATTTGATTGCTCGTTTATTGAAAGAACGGACTTCTAAAGCAACCTTTTTACTGCCATGCCTCTTTTTGCACTCATTTTTTAGCAATTCCATAATGATATTGCCTAAACCTTGCCCACACAATGAAGGCTTTAATCCCAATCCAACTAAAACAAAATCCTTATTTTCTACAAATCTTATATATCCACATAAATTATTACTCTCATCAATAACGGCAGTAAATTCATTCTTTCTTTTTTCCTCTATTGTTATCCCCCATCTTTGTTGCTTTAGAGTATCCCAATCCGGAAAATTATAAATAGAATAAATTTCTTCGTATTTCCAACAACATATTTGTTTTGCATGATCTTCAGTTAAAATTTCTAATTTTAAATTCATTATCTATCACTTACTTTCTTTATAACATAATTTAATTATACAATATCATATTGTTGTCACATAGATAATATATATAATTCTCTGTAAACCGCTTACAATGAAATGATATTAACATAACTAAAGAAGATCCGGGGTCAAGCTTCACAACTTCCATAAATGTGATAATGGGGAAGGTTCTATTTTTGGCTGTTTTTTATCTTATTATTAGAAAAAAATAGAACCGTCCCCATTATCCTTTGAAAATTAAAATTATCTGAAGTCTTCAGAGTTAATCATTAACTCGATCTTATAAATCCCTTCTGTAGGCAATTCCCCCGCAATTTTAGCTGCTTTAGCGAGGACTTGACGGATAGATTCAGCATCTTTTGCATCAAATTCACAGTATAATTTACCTTCCTCGCGGGCATACCGGCTTCCAATCCAATAAGCATCAATTGTGTGATTTGCCTTCAGTGCCTTCGCAAAAGGTGTGGCAGCCTCCGCAGTTAACTCTTTACCTACCGGATGAACAACTAAAAATTTAGCCATTTTTTTCACCTCCTTTGTTTTAAGTCTGCCAGGCAATTGAGATGGTATCAGTCGACTCCTCCTCTACCTGTAAACGGGGAGCCAGTCTTTGTTTATCATAGGCAACCCCTCCTCATAGGGAACACTGGGGTCAAATCTTTATTCTTGACAGTTAATTAAACTATTTGTCAAGAATAAAGATTTGACCCCATGCCTTCCCATGCCTTCCACAACCGTCCCCTTTATTCCTATATCTTAATTTAAATCAAATTTAGATTATGTTATAATTAATCAAAATATTAATATTGTCCTGCTCAAATTAATTTTTTCATTTGTCTATACAAATTTTTAAGGAGGGATGGCAATGAGTCCTAATTTTTTTAAAAAATTATTTGGGAAAAGAGAAGAAGATTCCTCTGGACTTCTCTGGATTTATAGTCAGTGCGATGAATGCGGAGAAAAATTTAAAACACTTATCAGAAAATATAATGACCTTTCTCCCACTTATAAAGAAGAAGGACCAGCCTTTATCTTTAGAAAAGAATTAATTGGTTCTTCTTGCCATAATAGAATTAATTTATATTTAGGATTTGATAAAAATTACCGGAAGATATCTGAAGAAATCACTGGAGGTCATTTTATTGCCAAAGAAGAATATTCATCCTAAATTTTTTACTAAGGGCCAGATTATTTGGCTGGTTTTTTTATCAGAATAATAAAAATTCCTACTAACATCATTCCTATACAAAAAATCTGAGCTAAATTAAAAGGACCTAATCTAAAGGCTGCACCGGAAATCGGTTCTCGAACAAATTCGATAAAAAAACGAGCTAAACCATATCCTATAAGATAAAGAGAAAGAAAAAAACCATCAAAATATTTTCTTTTCCTTATCCTCCAAAAAATCAAAAATAAGAATATCCCTTCAAAAAAAGCTTCGTAAAGCTGAGAGGGATGCCTTAATTGATGAGTAGGGTCTAAAGGAAAATACATCCCCCAGGGTAAGGTAGTAACCCGACCATAAAGCTCACCGTTTATAAAATTACCTAATCTGCCAAAGGCATAGCCTAAAGGAATAGCAGGAACAAAAAGGTCAGCAAAATGCCAATGATTTATTTTTTTCTGATAACAAAAAATAATATAAATCAGTAATACAGCAATTAGCCCACCATGATAAGCCATCCCTAAAATACCAGTATATTGAAGCCCATTGGAAAAATCAAAGGGAGAAATAATTTTTAATGGATTAGCTAAATAGTACTTAAAATCAGAAGTAATAATGTATCCTAATCTACCACCTACTAAAACCCCTAAGATAGCGTAAAGCATAAAATTAAATATAGTGTCTTTTGAATATTTAAATCTTTCTGTTCTAATTCTATAAACCACTAATAAATAAACAATAACAAAAGCTACACCATACATTAATCCATACCAATGGATTTTCACCAAACCAAAAGAATAAAATACTGGATTTATGTGCTCTGGTATATGAGACCAACTGAAACCAAAAATTTGTTCCATTTTCCTGTAATTCTTCCTAGTGTTTTGCTTCAGCGATAGAACTCCACAGAGACTACAGTTTCCTGTAAAGCCTCTGTAACATTCAAGGCTATGGGAGGTGAAGCTTTTTAAAAATAATTGACTTTTCAAGATATTGTGTTATTATTTTATAAAAGATAACACAATTATAGAAAGATTACAAGTATAATAAATGCTTGATTTTTCTAGCAATGTTCTTCTATCTGATGAAAAAATGGGGCTACACAATAGCGCCCCTTTAAAGATATCATT
>NZ_PFKO01000091.1:0-5426 GCF_002784285.1 Candidatus Infernicultor aquiphilus | reverse complement strand
GTTTTTTTTAAGATCTCCCGAAGAAAGTCCGGAAAAACTATTAAACCTCATAGATGAATCATATTCAAAGGTGCGGATTCTCTGTTTGTTAAAAACTGCGGTTCATCTAGATTTGTTTGATTTTCTGGAAAATTTCAAGAGTGCGCAGGAATTGTCGAGTAGATTAGAGATCGATTTAACCTTAACCGAATATTTATTAAAGGTCTTTCGTGAATTAGATCTGTTGGAAGATAAGATTGAAGGCAATACAAATTATTATAAAAACAAAGAAGTAACCAACATTTATCTTAAAAAGAACTCCGAATACAACATTATTAATTCCTTGCAATATTACTTTGATGATGTTAAAAGCTGGGAAAATTTAGAATCGATTTTGAAGAATCAGCAGGGTTTTCATTCAGATATTCACACTTTTTTCCCTGAGGTTATCAATAGAATGGCCGATGAATGTAAATGCTGGGAATTACCCAAGATTTTAAATGAGATTTCCAAATATAAAGAATTTAAAAACGCCAGGAAACTCCTGGATTTAGCAGGGGGACATGGACTTTATGCTATTGGCTTTAGTATGCTGAACCAAGATATAAAGAGTTATGTATTCGATCTGATACCTGTCATCAAACAAACAGATAAATTTATAAAAAAATACAAGGCAAAAAACGTTTTTACCATTGCAGGAGATTTTTACAATGATGATATCGGGATGGATTATGACGTGATATTTGCTTCTTATAACCCGGGGGGAAAGAATCCTCAAATAGCCAAAAAAGTTTATGCTGCCTTGCGGAAGGGGGGATTATTTGTAGATAAACAATTTTTCTTGAAAAAAGAAAATGGTTTGGATGATTATTTAAATAACATGGAATGGAATTTTTCAAAAACGAAAGGCCTTAAGAAAGGGATGGTAAGGTTTACATTTAAAGGAGATTTGGATTTAGATAGTTATCTTAAATATTTAAAAGAATTGGGATTTGAAATTTTAGATACCGTTAGCATTCAACAATTGTTAGGATTTGGATGTCCTTCGGCAAAAATGATTATCGCCAAGAAATAATAGCAACACTGCTTTTTAATTTAATTTTTTAGTCATTTTTAAAGAAGGCTTTTATTTTTGTAAATATGGTGTTACTTTTTTGATAAATATAATATTTATCAAATTATAAAATATAAAATCATGGAGGTTATGGAAGAGAATGAAAAGAAATAAAACCTTGATAAATGGTATATTATTGAGTATGTTAATAATTGTATTTCTGGCAGCTAATGCCCTGAGAAGCGGAGCGAATAATACAACCGTAGATATCCAGACAACAGCTCAGCTGACAAGTGATAACATAGAGAGTATACAGATAGAAGACATCTTAAAAAGAAAGGTTGAAATACCCAAAAAAGTGAATAGAATTCTTGCTTTAGGATGTTCTCTTAGAGAAATTGTGTGTGTTAACGCAGCCGATAAAGTTGTAGGTATTGAGTATCGTGAAAAACCCAAAACTTCTGAAAAAGAAGGTGTTCCGCAGGGTTCAGATTTACCATATATGTTAGTTTTTCCGCAGCTATATGATTTGCCGATAGTTAATGTCGGAGCAGGTGGGAGTGACTTTAATTATGAAAAAATCATAGAGTTAAATCCGGATATCATATTTATTGGAACAAGCGAAGTGCAGGCAGCTGATGATTTACAAAAGAAAACTGATATCCCGGTCATAGCTCTATATACCAATGCCATAGGGACTTCAAAACAATACGAAATATTCTATAATTCCTTAAGAATTACGGGAAAAGTCTTAGGGGCAGAGGAGAGAGCCGAAGAATTGATTGATATTATGGAGAACTATTTCCAGGATCTGAATGAAAGAGTAAAAAATATCCCCGATAGCGAAAAACCAAGTGTCTATATTGGTGGAAGAGCTTTTTATGGTTCCCATGGTATTTCCGGAACCGATCCTCAGTGGCCACCTTTTAATTTAATTAAGGCGAAAAACGTTGCTTCTAGTTTGTCGGATATAAGTTGTGGAATGAGTATTGATAAAGAAGCACTAATAGGATGGAATCCCGGTACGATCTTTATATCTCCTGTCTCCTTATCTATCATAAATAACGAATTAAAATCTACTCCTTACCAAGATTTAAAAGCAGTTAAGGAGAAAAGGGTATATTATGTCCTTCCCTATTGCTGGTATTCCTACAACAAAGAAAATGCGATTGCAGACGCTTATTTTGTAGGAAAAATTCTTTACCCAGATGTATTTGAAGATATTGAAATTGATAAAAAAGGTGTTGAGATATTTGAGAAGTTCTATGGTAAAAATGGGGAAGATACCTATTATAAACTAAAAGATAAATATAATGCTTTCAGAAAAGTAGAATAAGAAAATATTAAAATAAAATTTTAATGAGGTAGACAACCATAAATATTATTGAAAAATATAAAGAATATAGTAGAAAAAAAATAGTAATTGGATGTATTTTACTTATTATTTTGCTTCTGAGTAGTATATATTCTCTATCTATTGGAGGATATAAATTATCATTAACTCAAATCTATCATTCATTAACCGGCAATGGTGATAATGCTACAAATTTAATTATTTGGAATATACGCTTGCCAAGGATTGTGGCAGCAATCGTTGCCGGTATTTCATTGGCAGTCTCGGGCGCGGTTATGCAGTGTACTCTAAGGAATCCGCTTGCTTCTCCCTATACCATAGGAATATCTTATGGAGCAATGTTCGGAGCTGCCTTTGCAATAATATTTTTTGATGTAGGCGGAGCGGAAAGTACAGGAAAAATTTTTGTGAATAGTCCTTATGTAGTAACAGTTTTTGCCTTTATAGGGGCATTGATGGCTGTTTTGATTATACTTTTACTTGCAAAGTTGAGAAGGTTGACGCCTGAGGCAATGATTTTAGCTGGTATCGCCATTGGTTCTTTATTTTCGGCAGGGACTATGGTTATGCAGTACTTTGCCAATGACTTGCAGTTAGCATCAATGGTCTATTGGACTTTTGGAGATTTGGGAAGACCTCTTTGGGTGGAAGTTGGTATTATGACTGTCATAATGGTTTTTTCGTTAATTTATTTTATCTACAAACGTTGGGATTATAATGCCTTGGAAAGTGGAGAAGAAAGTGCAAAATCGTTGGGAGTCAATACGGAGAGGACAAGACTGTGGGGGATGCTCGTGGCTTCACTATTAGTTTCAGTTAATGTTGCATTTTTAGGTATCATTGGATTTGTCGGATTAATATGCCCTCATATGGTGAGAATATTTATGGGAGGGGATTACAGATTTATAATTCCCATATCGGCTTTGTTTGGTGCGATTTTATTATTAATCTCAGATACCGTTGCCAGGACGATAATATCTCCCATTGTATTGCCGGTTGGTATATTAACTTCCTTTATGGGAGCACCTGTATTTCTTTATTTACTGGTAAAAATGTATAAGCAATAAAAGAGGGCAAGTAAACCATAACCAGAGTAAGATAGTAAAAAATAAAATAAGAAATAAGGAAAATGTTCACTATGATTCTTTCGGTTGATGGAGTTGAATTTTCATATAAAAGTAAAAAAGTTCTGGAAAATATAAAATTTAAAGTGGATAAAGGTGATGTTGTTTCTGTTCTCGGAATTAATGGAGCTGGAAAGTCTACTCTTTTAAAATGTATAAATAGAATATTAAAGCCTAAAAAAGGAGCAATATTAATTGATGATTTTAACCTTAATAAATTAAATAGTTTAGAAATTGCAAAAAAAATAGCCTATATTCCCCAAAGCGTTAATGGTAATTATATAAGTGTATTTGATGCCGTACTGTTGGGGAGGAAACCGTACATAAAATGGGAAGTTTCAAAAAAAGATCTTAAGATAACCAGTGATATTTTAAAACTTATGAATCTGGAAGATTGTGCTTTAAGGTATACAAAGGAACTAAGTGGCGGGGAACTCCAAAAAGTAGCTATAGCAAGAGCTCTTGCTCAAGAACCTCGAATTCTTTTGTTGGATGAACCTACCAATAATCTTGATTTGAAAAATCAAATGGCAATAATGAAAATTATCAAAAATATTTCCAGATCTCAGAATATCTCTTCAATCGTGGTTACGCATGATCTAAATCTTGCTTTAAGATTTTCGGATAAATTTATTATGTTAAAAGATGGAATGATTTTTTCAGAGGGAAACAATGAAGTGATCAATTCCAAGAATATCCAGGAAGTTTATGATGTTAATGCTTATGTAGATAATTATAACGGAATACCAATTGTTGTTTTAGTTTAAGTTTAAAAGTAATTCACTCTGAATTTCTTTTTCTGATATCTAAATTCTCTTCCCAATATAATTTTGAAAAATCTTCTTCTTTCATTCGCTGCAAAAATACCTTACCATCTAAATGGTCATTCTCATGAATCTACTATTTCTCTTCCCTGATCAAAATCCTCTACTTTTTCTGATTTTTGAAAAAGTAATCTACCTTCCTCAGTCCCTGCCTGTTTTGGCAGTATAATACCCATAATTTTTACCTCTAGTTTTTACCTCCTTTCCATCTTATCATTTCTTTATTTCTTCCTTAAATTCTGGAAAATATTGGTTGATAATCCTTAAATTAAATCTGGGAAGAATAGATTCTTTAGGTTCTCTCTCTAATAAAAACTCAAAGGACTTTTTTATTAATTTCTCTTTGTCTATTTTACCTCCAGTTAAATCTTGCCAATATTCATCATCTAAACTTACATCATATTCTTTGCTTACTCCTTCCTTTTCCACTTTCACTGTGAATTCCTGTTGATTTTTCCTTTTAACTTCAATCATTTTTTACTCCTTTCTAAAATTTAATATTTGACCTTGCTCAGGTCTACCCTCATGGATAATTTTCCCCCGAAACCTGTTTATTAGATGAAAACCAGATTTCTCTATCTTTTGCTTAAGCTTTTCTGTTTCGATATGTTCAGGATAGACCGAAACTAAACCATGAGGTTCTTACTATTTCTACCACATCCAAAATCCAAAATAATCTGGCCTTCCTCAATGCCAACTTTTTTTAAAATCTCTTTACATCTCTCTTCTGTATCATCTTCTATTTTATTTTTCACTTCTAACCTCTTTTTAAAATTCTCTTGGTTAGCTTAAGAAATACTTGAAAATAAAAGCAATCTAATATAAAAATAAGTCTCAATATTATTGAAAAATATTAATTTCTATTTATCAAATAATTTTATAATGTTTTTTCTATTTATCCCGACTTCCGCACTTAAATTGCTGTAACTCGCATAAACACTGGATTCTTAATTTTTAAAAGGCACTACATTTTCAACTTTTCTATAATATAGGGAGTCATCGATCTTTTAATATTAAAGACCTGGTATATCTTTTTAGCCTCTTTAGACATCCTGGAGGGAAGCCCATATCGTATTCTTTTCTCTTGATCA
>NZ_PFKO01000124.1:733-1074 GCF_002784285.1 Candidatus Infernicultor aquiphilus | reverse complement strand
AAAAGCATAATCCCGAAAGCCCCGATAGAAGAGGTTAATGACCTGCTAAAAGACCAGCACGAGCACAGTAAAACCGGATAAAATTATAAATTAAACATATTTCCAGGCATAACTGTTTTTATTACCCGACCGTGTTTTTTTCCTTCATTCTAATATTCCTGAAATTAGAAATATGAATAATCGCATATTCCTAAAAACGGGCATAGTTACGGATAAATTAAACCATAACGTTTTGTGTTTTAAGTAATATGCCAAATATTCTTAAAATTTTTATTATTAATTTAACTTAAATACGTGATAAATACTATTCTTAAATTTCGACTAATCACGTAATGTTAATT
>NZ_PFKO01000124.1:239-469 GCF_002784285.1 Candidatus Infernicultor aquiphilus | reverse complement strand
CCCATTCCTCAAAATCCTTAAGGAAAGCCTTTAGTGTTTCAGCATATTGCCGCTGCAAAGGTGTGAGATGTTCCGCAATACCTAGTTCGCCGAAATGCTCAATAACATCACCAAGAGCCTTTCCTTTCAGAGGCCCGCTCTGGATAATTGGCGCACCACCTATTCGGCGAACACCCCAAATCTTTATCGGGTTACCCAGTGCCTCCAGCTCAACCATACGGCCATTGATA
>NZ_PFKO01000124.1:0-232 GCF_002784285.1 Candidatus Infernicultor aquiphilus | reverse complement strand
CGCCTGTAATTAAGCGGTCACTATGGAGATATAGCCCTTTGGAAACATCATCAGTAGCCAGGGCACTAGGATTAGCTATATCAACCAGTTTCCTGAGCCCAGGTCTATCCAGCGCCTCTGCTATTCTTCGGAAAGTATCATCTCGATAACCAGCACCTAACACCTCCTCTGGAGTGCGCATATTTATAGGAATGCGGAACCCAGCTTTTGGCTTTGCAGCCTTCTTTGCCAC
>NZ_PFKO01000301.1:0-1167 GCF_002784285.1 Candidatus Infernicultor aquiphilus | reverse complement strand
CCTTAAATGTTATTTTAAAGGAACGTTATAAGATGATTCCGGAAGAAGTTCGTAAATATATTAAGGGATTTTATGGTCGACCACCTGCCCCTATTGACCCAAAAGTTTTTAAGAAGGCAAAGATTAATAAAAGTGATATAATTAAGTGTCGACCTGCTGATTTGTTGAAGCCTGCTATTGAAGATGCAAGAAAGAAAGTATCTCATTTAGCCGAAAGTATGGAGGATATTTTATCCTATATTTTATTTCCGGAAGTAGCTAAAGATTTTCTGAAGAAGAAAATTGCCAAGAAATATCACTTAGGTATGGAAATATTAAATGGTAACCATAATTATGATGAAGAAGGATATGGAGTGTAATTTAGTATATAGTATACAGTATATAGTATATAGTAAAGAAAAAAGAAGAAGCCAAGATTCAAAATATTAAATAGCGTATAGCGGGTAGTAAAAAAGCGTAAAGCGTAAAACCAAAACTTAAAACTTAAAATTGAAGAAAAAGTTTTGAATTTTAAATTATGGTTTTACGTTTTTCGTTTAAAGTTTTTAGTTTATGAATATTTTTACTTCTAATTCTAAATATGCTAAAATATTTTAAGATTATTAGATATTAAGTAAAAGAAAAGGAAATATTATCATGCCTAAAAAATCTTATTCAATTTTAATTTTTTTTATTATAGTGGCTTTAGTAATTTCCGGGATTATAAGTTTTCATCGTTCCAAAATGGAAAGTGATTTTAAACAAGTAGAATTGGTGATGAGTCTAAACGAATTGAGAGAATTGTGTTACCAGGAAGGTTATGATGAAAATGAATGGTTAGTTAAAATAAAAAACTCTGGGATTAATTCTATCGCGATTCAAGAAGATACTCTGGAAAGTCTGGCCTTATCCGAAAAAATACTTTATTTTTCTGGCCAAGAGTTTAATAAATTAAATTTCTTTTTAAAAACAATTGATCTATTTGAAAAATATCAGTCTTTACCAGGGGAAACTTATATTATATTTAAAGACAAAAACGATTATTTTCGTATAAAAGATAATCTACAAAGACAATTAGGAGAGAATTTAGTAAGAGATCTTACCATTTTTCCTTATAAAGGTTTAAAGGTAAAAGGGAGTGAAGAAAAACTTGCTGATTTAAGTTTAGGATTTTCTGAAGAAGATATT
>NZ_PFKO01000220.1:0-1196 GCF_002784285.1 Candidatus Infernicultor aquiphilus | reverse complement strand
TCCCAGCAATATATGTCAATCTTATTTAACATATTCTTAGAATTATTCATCACAGATTCTAACTCTTTAATAGATATCGGTCCATCAATAGTTAAAATATAAGTATCTCCAGTTATACAGGGATTAGTAGTTTCAATTGTCCCATATAAATTCTTTTTATTTATTGTATCAATAAATAAAAGACCTGGTTCTCCTGTTTCCCATGCATTATGTACAATCTTATCAAAAATGGATCGAGCTTTAATTTTTTTAACAATTTGCTTTGTTCGAGGATCAATAATATCATATTCTGTATCATTTTCAACTGCATTCATAAAAACATCAGTAATCTCAACTGAAATATTAAAATTAGTAATCTTAGATGTATCTTTCTTACAATCAATAAATTCTTCGATATCTGGATGAGAGCAACTGATTGAACCTAAATTTGCCCCTCTACGTTTCCCCCCCTGTTTAATCTCTTCAGTAACAGCATTAATCATTCTCATAAATGACACTGGCCCAGATGCAACCCCAGATGTACTTTTCACAACTGAATTAACAGGGCGAAGCTTTGAAAAACTAAAGCCCGTGCCCCCTCCTGATTTATGAACTAATGCTGAATATTTCACAGCATTCATTATGTTTTCCATAGAATCCTCTATGGGAATAACATAGCACGCTGAAAGTCCCTCTATATTTGCCCCTGCATTCATTAATGTGGGACTATTGGGAAGAAATTTTAAATTATACATTAAATCATAATATTTATCTTCCCATTTTTTTTGATGTTCTTTGGGTTCATCTTGAGAAACTACTTTTGCAACTCTTCGACATAATTTATCCCAATCTTCTATAACTTTACCATTTTTATCTTTCAAAAAATATCTTTTATTCAAAATCTCTAAAGCATTTTCTGAAATCATATTTTCTCCTATATTGTTAAATCAAATCTAACACCTTCTATATTCCAACCATCAGTATCAATCATTAAATATCCCTGAATCGCTTTAGGTAAAATTAGAATATTCCTTCCCGGAAGATTAGCGCATCCCCACCAGCTATAACGCCCTATAATAGAATAAATACAATTAGACTTAATAAATAAATCTAATGATTCATCAGAAAAATTAATAGACTTCTTTTTATATTTCCCGATTAAATCATATAACAATAAAATATCTATATTGTTTTTAAGTTTATCTACTTGTTCATAA
>NZ_PFKO01000007.1:0-5928 GCF_002784285.1 Candidatus Infernicultor aquiphilus | reverse complement strand
AGTCGAACCGACACGAGCTTTGAGGCTCGCTGGATTTTGAGTCCAGTGCGTCTACCAATTTCGCCACTTCGGCAATTGTAAATCTCTATTTTAAAATTATAGGTTAAGTAATATTTATTGTCAAGAGAACGAACGAATTAAAGGAAAGAAGAAAAGTTATGGAGAGCAGGAAGAAACTTATTTTAGTTGATGGACACGGAATACTCTACCGTACTTTTTATGCCTTACCCCAATTAACTACCTCTTCTGGTCAAATTGTTAATGCAGTTTATGGATTTACTATGATATTATCGAGGTTATTAGAAGAAGAAAAACCTGAATATATGATGATAGTTTTTGATACCCCGGTTCCAACTTTTCGGCATCAAGAGTTTAAAGAATATAAAGCTCATCGAAAGAAAATGCCTGATGAATTAATTAACCAAATTCCTCTTATTAAAGAAATTATTAATAATTATAATATTCCGATTTATTCCAAAGAGGGTTATGAAGCAGATGATATTATTGGTACTATAGCCAAAGAAGCAGAGGAAAGAAATTGTACTACGATTATCGTTACCGGAGATAAAGATGCTTTTCAACTAATTTCTCCACATACCCGGGTAATGACTACTATCAAGGGAGTAACTGAGGTAAAAATTTATGATGAAGAGAGTATCAGGAAAAAATATGGAGTAGACCCCGAGAAAATAGTAGATATTTTAGCTTTAAAGGGAGATCCTTCTGATAATATTCCGGGTGTTCCAGGTATAGGAGAAAAAACTGCCCTGGCTTTAATCAAAAAATTTGGTAGTTTAAAAGATATTTTAAATAATGTTGACCAAATTTCTAAAAAATCTTGGAGAGAAAAGATAAAGAAGTACAAAGATCAAATTCTAATGAGTAAAAGGTTAGCTACTATTGTAAGGGAAGTTCCTATAACCTATGATTTCGATGCTGCTAAGATTAAACCTCCAAATTATAAGGAATTGTGGGGAATATTTAAAAAATTGGAATTTAAAAATTTATTAAAAAAGATTGCACCTCAAATTAATCAAGAAAAAACTAATTTAAAATATAATTTGATTGATACGGAAGAAAAATTAACTGAGTTAACCAATAGAATTAAAGAAAATAAATATTTTTCTTTTTGTTTAATAAATTCTTCAGATGATGCTATCTTATCAAACATTTTAGGAATTGCCCTCAGCTTAAAAGATAATGAAATTTATTACCTCCCATTAGTTCCTTTAAATTTAATGGAAAATACAAAATGTCTTTCTACCGAATTAGTTTTAAGTCAATTACGGCCATTTTACGAAAATGAAAGGATTATTAAAATTAGCCATAACCTTAAATTTGATTTTATAGTGCTTCATAAATATAAGGTAGGATTAAGGGGTGATAATTTCGATATCATGATTGCTGCATATTTGCTAAATCCTTCTATGGAAAAGTATAATTTACGGATTTTATGCTGGGAATATTTAAAATATTTAAAAGATGAAGATAAAAAAAATCAGGGAAAAAAGGTCCAGAGTATAGAAGATACTTGTGAAGATGCTCGAAATATTTTAAGATTAAAAGATATTTTAGAAGAAAAAATGAAAGAAAAAAATTTAATTTCTTTATTTAAAGAAATAGAAATGCCTTTAGTGAAGATATTGGGGAAAATGGAAATTAATGGTTTTAAAGTTAATGTCGATGTTTTAAAAGAAATGTCCCAAAAAATGGATTTTCGGTTAAAAGAGTTAAAAGAAACTATTTGTAATTTAGCCGGAACTGAATTTAATATTAATTCTCCTAAACAGTTGAGTGTAATACTTTTTGAAAAATTAAAGCTACCTATCATTAAGAAGATAAAAACTGGTTATTCTACCAATGCTGAGGTACTTAATACTTTAGCTCCCCATCATAAAATTGTATCTTTCATCTTAGAATATAGAGAATTAGATAAATTAAAGAATACCTATATCGATAAATTACCTCTTTTAGTAAATAACCAAACTAAGAGGATACATACCTCTTTTCATCAAACGGCTACTTCTACTGGAAGATTGAGTAGTAGTGAACCAAACCTCCAAAACATTCCCATTAGAACTGAAATGGGTAGAGAAATTAGAAGGGCTTTTATTGCCGAGGAAGGGTTTATATTATTATCTGCAGATTATTCTCAGGTTGAATTGCGTATTTTAGCCCATCTATCCGGGGATGAAAGTTTAATTAATGCTTTTAAAAATGATGAAGATATTCATGTCCATACTGCCGCGGAGATATTTGGCCTTGACCAGGATATAATTAGCCAGCAGATGAGAAGAATGGCTAAAGTGATTAATTTTGGAATTATTTATGGAATGAGTAGTTACGGATTAGCACAAAATTTAGGAATAGAAAGAGAAGAGGCTGAAAAATATATTTATAATTATTTTTTAAGATATCAAGGAGTAAAAAGATATATTGAGAGAGAGAAAGAAGAGGCTAGAAAGAAGGGTTATATAATAACTCTATTAAAGAGAAGAAGATATTTAGAAGGGATAAACAGTGAAGATAAAAATATTCGTGAATTCAATGAAAGAATTGCCATTAATACCCCCATTCAAGGAAGTGCAGCTGATTTAATAAAAATAGCTATGCTTAAAATAAGCGAATCTTTTAAAAGGGAAAGCTTTAAAAGTAAACTACTACTTCAAATACACGATGAATTAATATTTGAGGTTTATAAACCAGAATTAGAAAAAGTTAAATCCATCATTAAAGATATTATGGAACATAGTTTAGAACTTTCTGTGCCTCTAAAAGTTAATTTAAAAGTTGGTGATAATTGGGCAGAGGTTAGCTAACTAATTTAGGGAGGAACCATGGCCTTGATTATTGGACTTACCGGTGGGATTGTAAGTGGTAAAAGTACGGTGGCTAGAATGTTTAAAGATTTAGGTGCTAAGATTGTTGATGCTGATAAACTTGGTCATCAGGTAATTTTACCTCCGGGAGCTGCCTGGAAAAGAATAATTAAAATATTTGGGAAAGATATTTTACAAAAAGACCAGACCATTAATAGGGAAAAATTAGGCAAAATAGTCTTTGCAAACCAAAATCTATTAAAAAAACTAAATAAAATTACTCATCCTGAAATAATAAAATTAATTAAAAAAGAAATAAGCTTGGCCAAAAATAATAGTAAAGAAGAAAAAAAAATATTAATTATAGATGCTGCTTTAATCTATGAAACTAAGATAGATAGATTAATGGATAAAATAATAGTAGTATATTTAGATGAAGAGAAACAACTCAAAAGATTAAAAAAAAGAAATAATTTAGCTGAAAAAGAAGCATTACAGAAAATTAAATCTCAAATACCCCTAAAAGAAAAAATTGAGAGAGCTGACTATGTGATAGATAATGATGATACGTTAGATAAAACGAGGAAACAAGTAGAAAAGATATGGGAGGAACTTATGTCTTTAGCAGATAGCGGGTAAAATTAATTAGTTGGTTAGTTAGTTACCTGGTTAGTTGGTTAAGAAAAAGAAGTCAGAAGCCAGAATAAAATAGTAGGGGCAGACCTTGTGTCTGCCCATAATATGTAATATGGTGTAGAGACACGATGCATCGTGCCCAAGGTAAGCAAAAGACAATAAAACAGGAAGGGCACAATTCCTGTCTGCGTGCCTACCTGACCTGTCTGCACCTGTCTGTGCTGGGCACCTGTCTGCGTGCAGGCTAACGCACAGGCAGAAAAATACACAACTACTCCCCCCCCTGTCATTCCCGCGAAAGCGGGAATCCAGGGGTAAAATATAAGAAAAGTAAGATGGATTCCCATTTCCACCTGCCTGTGCGGCAGACAGGTGGGAATGACATAAAGAGATAAGAAATGACCTTAAAAATTTATTAAAAAAATAGGTAGCATGTTATCTAAAATGATTTAATCCTATACGCTATACGTTATACGTTATACGCAATACGAAAGAAGGTGAAGTTATTATGAATCTGGCTAAAATTATAAAAACTGCTCGAGGTGATAAAAAAGCTGATTTATTATTAAAAAATGGAAAGATAATAAATGTTTTTTCGGGAGAAATATACCCTAATGATGTGGCAATTTATAAAGATATGATTGTAGGTATAGGAGAAGGATATAGTGCAGATAGGGAAATTGATATCTCTGATTGCTATTTATCTCCTGGATTTATTGATGGACATATTCACTTAGAAAGCTCCATGGTAAAAATTTCGGAATTTGCTAAAACGGTAGTACCCTTAGGGACGACTTCAGTAATTATAGACCCTCATGAAATTGCCAATGTTTTAGGTTTAGAAGGTATTCGGTATATGTTAGAATCCAGTAAATACAACCCTTTAAATATTTTTATGATGCTACCTTCTTGTGTTCCTGCTTCATCATTAGGTACTTCAGGAGCAAGTATAAGTGTCAATGATTTATATCCCCTTTTAGATGAAAAATGGGTTTTAGGATTAGGAGAGATGATGAATTTCTCAGGAGTTTTAAATCAAATCCCTGAAGTTTTAGATAAAATAAAAATCTTTTCCCCTAAATGTATCGATGGTCATGCCCCTAATTTGTCCGGTAAAGATTTATGTGCTTATATATCTGCTCAAATAAGATCTGATCATGAGTGCACTACCGTAAAAGAAGCTCAAGAAAAATTGAGATTAGGTATGTATATTATGTTAAGAGAAGGTTCTGTTACTCGGAATCTAAAAGATCTTTTACCTCTTCTTAATTCAAATAATTCTAGAAGGTGTTTCTTTTGTTGTGATGATAGACATCCCAAGGATTTAATAGAAGAAGGGCATATTAATTATTTAATAAAAACTGCTATAAAAAATGGTATTGACCCGATTACAGCTATAAGAATGGCTACTCTTAATACCACCGAATATTTCAGATTAAGGAACTTGGGAGCAATTGCTCCAGGTTATACTGCTAATTTAGTTGTTTTTGATAATTTTAAAGATTTTAACATCCTAAAAGTTTTTTATAATGGAAAATTAGTAGCAAAAAATGGGGAATTATTAGAGTTAAACCCCAAACCATTGGAAGTCCCTATTAGGGGGTCAGTTAATATTAAATGGCTTTACCCTAAAGATTTTAAGATTCGAGTTAAAGGAAACAAATGCCGAATTATAGAAGTTATACCAGGTCAGATCATAACTAAAAGTAGTATAGACCTTCCTAAAGTTGAAGATAACTGGGTAATTTCTGATACTGAGCGGGATATTTTAAAAGTTGCAGTAATAGAGAGGCATCATGCTATAAAAAAAGTAAGTGTGGGTTTAGTTAAGGGAATTGGACTTAAAAAAGGTGCACTGGGTTCATCCGTTGCTCATGATTCCCATAATATTATAATTGTAGGAACTAACGATAAAGATATGCTAAACGTAGGGGCAGCTATTGCTAAGATGGGAGGTGGATTAGCCATATCTAGAGATGAAGAAATAATAGATTCACTACCCTTACCCATTGCTGGTTTGATGTCAGATAGACCCCTCTTGGAAGTGAAAGAAAATTTAGATTCCCTTTATAAAACTTCAAAGAGTTTGGGGGTTACGATGGATAATCCTTTTATGAGTATTGCCTTTTTATCTTTAGAAGTAGCTCCTCATCTTAAAATAACTAATAAAGGTTTGGTAGATGTTGATAATTCTAAAATTGTAGATTTATTTTTAGATTAAGCTGAATAACCAATTAAATTAGTCGTCAGTGAATAGTCGTTAGTTTAAATGCAGTTTTTCAGATTTAAATTATCGGTGTATAGCTAAAAACTTAAAGCTACCTGTCTGCGTGCGTACACGCACAGGCAGGCACGCACAGGCAGAAAAGCGAAAAACTTCAAGGCAAAACTCAAAATTTAAAACTTTTATAATAAAGTATTGCTATTAATGTAGGGGTCGGATTTATCCGACCCGAGTTGCTTTGATAATTTT
>NZ_PFKO01000264.1:0-1163 GCF_002784285.1 Candidatus Infernicultor aquiphilus | reverse complement strand
GATAAAGAAAAATTCTCTCAAGAAATATCTAAATATAAAAATAGCCCAAAAAACATTACCATAATCAGCATAGAAAATATACTAAAAAACAATCATTAATAGACACAAAGGAAGTGAAATTTGTGGAAACTAAAAATCTTATAGGTACTACTGAATCTGAAATATTAGAATGGAAATCCTCTCTCTCCCAACTGAACAGAATAAATGCACGATTTTTATTCCCCAGGTCATAGGTAAATTTGTAATTTGTAATTTTGACAATTATCCTAAACTTAATTATAATAAATTTGGAAGTAATTTCCATTTAGGATCATAAACTATATAATATGTAGTGATATTGTAGTAAAAATAGCTTATAAAATATTAAGAGGTTATTGATGATAGAGCAAAGGCAAATACAAATTACTAATTTCGCCAGTCCATACGAAAGAGATAAAGGCGATTCCTGATATATATGAACGTGTTTAGATAAAAACTATTTTAGATAGATTTGGAGTACATGCTGATGTTAATATTGATAAAACAAGAGAAAGAGCAGAAGAATTAGTTAATATAGGTTTTGGGGTAGCTGATGCAGCACATATTGCTTTTGCAGAGAAATCGAGGGCACCTTTTATAAGTTGTGATGACCAGCTTATTAAAAAGTGTTTGAAGCATAAAGTAAAAATATGGTGCGGTAATCCGGTTATTTTTTGCGAGAAGGAGGGATTAAGATGAAAACTGTAAAATATATGGATGAAGAAAAAGCAATTAAAAAAGCGATGCAGGTGCTTATAAAGGAATTGGGACCAGTAGAAGCTATTAGATTTATAACTATTCCAAAAAGCAGAAGAATTGAAAGTGTAAAACGGCATAGAGAATGGCAAAAAATATTGAGTAAGGATATATTTTTTGATGAAGTTTTTGCAGATAAATCCACATAAACCGTAGGACAGACCTTTTACTGTCCAGATCTTCTTTCCCCTCGCCCTTGAGTGGGGAGGACGATTCATCGAACCCGTCTTATGCACATACGTAGGAAACAAAAGGGGACTGACTACTCCCCTTTTTCCATCTCGCTCGCACCTCGTTTTCTTGACATCACCATTCTTTTACAGTATAATTTTCTTAAGTTCACATCCTGAACATTAAACTCTGTCATTGCGAGGGAGTGAAACGACCGA
>NZ_PFKO01000349.1:0-1050 GCF_002784285.1 Candidatus Infernicultor aquiphilus | reverse complement strand
TACGCCTGCTGTATTTGGTCTACCTGGTTTGTCTGGTTTATTTAGTTTATTTAGTTTATTTAGTTTATTTGGTTTCTTTAGTTGAAATTGAAAGGTTGACTAAAAAATTCAATCAGGGGGAAAAACCCTTAAGCTTAAATATAAACCTCCCCTTACATTGAGAAATCCAAGGCATAGAAATAGATGAGATTCAGCGGATAATGATTTTAGTGGATTTTATAAGGCAATCTAAATTCCTTGACCGTTGGTGATATTTTTTCGAATTCAGGGTCTTTATGAACAAGTATACCATTATGCTCCTGACACAGAGCCGCTATATAAGCATCAGCTATGGAGATGCGGTTTTTTGCTTTTATAGCGCCCGCTCTCACATTAAGATTCTCATTAGATTCTTCCACCCTAACTGCAAGAGATTGAATCAACTTAACCCTCTTTAATGCCTCTGATTCATCTTTTCCCTTAGCTGTAATATAAAAAACCTCCGTTAGACTAATAAAGGCAACATAAATGGCTACATCGCCTTTTTCTGCTCGAATTAAAAGATTCTCAATATATTCAGATCCTTCTTCATCCTCAATGAAAGTCAAAAGAGCAGAAGTATCAAGGATAAAGATTTCTTTATCTTCCTTCAATTTTAATATCCTCAGCCCTTGATTTTAACAATTTTTCGGTGAGCCTCTCTCCTTTCCCAGATCCCCTCAAAAGCCTTCTTGCCTCTTCTAAGGCAAATTTTTCTATCTCATCTGGGAAGATCACAAGGACCTCGGTTTTCTTTTTCGTTTTTATAGGTTCGATAGGTTTAATCTCACTTCCATCAAATAAAGCCCTAATCACTTGCATCTACGTTCACCTCCGTTTTTAATATACCCTAATAAAATTACAAATTCAACAACCACCATTCGTTTCAATGAAAAGTTCTATCTGATAGGTGGCTTTGAACTTACTTTGACTTAATGACAATGTCAATTTTTTTGAGCTTATATTGCTTCAACCTTAAGCTAAAAATTAGTTTTCCTCTTTTTTCTTTGCCATAGGAAATTCTATTTAACC
>NZ_PFKO01000350.1:886-1114 GCF_002784285.1 Candidatus Infernicultor aquiphilus | reverse complement strand
TCTCACAGATAATATCTCCAAAAGAGCAGAAGGGGATTTTGTGTTCAATTGTAGCGGAATTTGTGGAGAAAAAGAAATGGCTTGCCAGCTGCTGGGGCAATCACGATATTATGAGAGATGAGAAAATATTTGGCGAGAGCCCCGTGAAAGAAATACTTGGAGAGCATTTTATTTATTTCAACGGTAAAGGAACACTTCATCTCCTTGTGGGGGAACAACAATATGAGA
>NZ_PFKO01000350.1:0-868 GCF_002784285.1 Candidatus Infernicultor aquiphilus | reverse complement strand
TTGCTGGGCATTCTATGTGGAATCCTACTCATTCAATGACAAGACAATTGAGATGGTTTTCACCTTCCGCAGATGTAATATGTGCTGGACATAAACATCAACCAGCAATACAAACTTTTTATGCTTATGGAATGCGGAAAAATCTTATTCAAGTGGGAACTTTTCTAACCGATGATACATACTCAAAACGATGGTATGAAAGAGGTGTGGTGGGGACTCCTGCAGTAGTATTTCACAGCGATAGACACGAGGCGGTAGCTTATCCCTCGCTGAAGGAATACTTGGAGAAATGATTTACCCTGACGACTACATAAATAGGGTTATCTGTGGTAATACCCTTACTGTATTAAAAACAATGCCAGACAAGAGCGTAGACTGTATTGTAACTTCTCCTCCGTATTGGGGGTTGCGAGATTATGGTGAAGACACAAAAACTGTTTGGAATGGGGATAAGGATTGTCAACACAAATGGATAAAACATATTCAACCAAAAAGACGAGGTTCAACTGATGCTAAATCTTCTTATGAAAGGCCATCCAGAAAAGAAACACAAAAATTGAAAGATATTAAAACAGATTTTTGTCAAAAATGCGGAGCTTGGTATGGTCAATTAGGATTAGAACCAACCTTAGATTTATATTTAGAGCATCTTTTACAAATCACCGCTGAATTAAAAAGAGTTCTTAAAAAATCAGGAGTTATGTTTTGGAATCACGGCACAAATTATGGGAGTGCAATTTCTGCTCCTAATGCTCCTATATTATTAAAAGAAAGAATTTTTAAAAGACCAGCAATTGGAATATCTAAATGTCTTACTCTTCAAAACTGGCGACTGATTCTACGAATGATAGATGAACAGGGTTGGCGA
>NZ_PFKO01000076.1:0-1144 GCF_002784285.1 Candidatus Infernicultor aquiphilus | reverse complement strand
GGGATTGCTATCGGCTCAGGCACAGATGTCGCAGCTGAAACTGCCGATATTATCCTGGTAAACAGCAATCCTTTGGATGTTTCTTCGCTCATTTTGTTTGGAAGAGCAACTTATAGTAAAATGATTCAAAATCTGTTTTGGGCAACAGGATATAATGTCATTGCCATTCCTCTTGCCGCCGGAGCATTGTACAATTATGGTATATTAATTTCTCCGGCTATAGGTGCTGCATTTATGTCTTTAAGCACTATAATTGTAGCTATAAATGCTCAATTTTTATCCATAAGAAAAGAGACTTCTATTACATAAATTTTAATTAAATTGATTTTAACGACAACCACCTGTAAAATATAGTCCAATATTCAAAGTATGACCAAAGAAGAAAAATATGCTTATTTAGGAGCATAAAGGAAGTGTTTCGGTTATCTAGTTATCTCAAAATTTAAGAGAAACACTATGGGCTAGATTCTATATGAACCTTGTCGGAGAAGAAATGGAGAGAATTTATCAATATGAATTGGAAACTTATAAAACAAAATAAGACATTCTTATCAATCATTATAATCCTTTTTATCATTTTTGGATTAGTGCTATATTTTGGTGGGAATCAAATATATGAAGAAGATGCAAAAAGGCAGCACGAGAACGAAGTTCATCAATTACTTTCTGCCAAGGAGACAATCGAAATATTTTTTTCTGACTTTGGACATGATTTGTTCTTCTTAAAAGATATTCCGAGCACTAAAGGTTATGTAGATAGTGATTTTAAATCCATCAAATACAGAGACGAAGTTAAGGAGGTATTCTATGGTTTTGCAAAGAGTTATCAACAGTACTATAAAATCAGAATTATAGATTCTTCGGGATACGAAATAGTTAGGATAGACAATAAGCGAGATGATACTACTGTGATTGTTCCTGATTCCGATCTACAAGATAAGAAGAACCAATACTATTTTCAAGAGGCCATAAAATTGGACGTAGACCAGACATATATCTCTCCAATAGATTTGAATACTGAACAAGGGGAGGCAGAGATACCTTACCTCCCAATGATAAGGTTAGCTACGCCTTTGTTTGACTCTCAGGGAAAAAAGAAAGGGATTTTAATTTTGAATTTATATTTCTCGAAACTCCTTGAACT
>NZ_PFKO01000271.1:0-1209 GCF_002784285.1 Candidatus Infernicultor aquiphilus | reverse complement strand
AGAGAAAAAATTTTCATACCCCTATTGTAACACACAAAATAATTTTTCCAATTAATTTATAAACTACAAAAAAACCGCCTCGCTAAACGAGGCAGTTTTTAAAACTAAGCCTGAAAAAATTACAAAACCGCTTCCTTAGCCATTTTTGCCAAACGAAATTTGGCCACTGTTTTGGCGGGAATGTTTATTTTTTCTCCTGTTGCCGGATTAACTCCCATTCTAGCTTTTCTGTTAACCTTAACCATTTTCCCAAAACCGGGGAGAACAAATTCTCCGTTATTCTTTACTTCTGAATACGCCATTTCAACCAACGTATCCATAAAACCAATAACATCCTTTTTAGGAAGACCAGTTTTTTCGGCTAACGCACTCATTAGTTGAGCTTTTGTCATTTTTGCCATTTTCTTTTTTTTAATTAATTATTCCCCCTACTATTACATTATAATGATTTTAAAAAGATTTGCAATGCCCCCGAATTAGCTTACCAAAAATATAGCTCTAATGTTTTAATAATTAGTGGTCAATCGTAAATTCGCCAACGCACTGGAAAAGCGTCGCTGTCTTTCATAATTAAAACGCCTACTCCAACCATTGGTCTGTCTTTCATAAAATTATTCATTAAACAAATTATTTTCAATAAAATCAACTGCCTTATTATGATTCACGTCTTTGGCAACCAGCCTTCTTACTTCTTCCAAATTTGCCCATCTGTTTTCATAAAATTCCTCGGCTAATTTTTCCTTGTCTGGATTGAATGTATCTTTGTCCACTTTCACTAAATGCCAAACGTCATAGTGGGCACGGCAAGGCTGTTTTTTTGGGTTATAAATATCGGTAATAGTAAGGATTTGCGGTTCGCTAACTTTCAAGTCTTCATAATTTAGCCCCCATTCTTCGTCAATTTCTCTCTTTAGTGTTTCTTTTAATGTTTCGTCCTTATCAATATGCCCGCCATTCACCAGCCACAATCCAGACTTTTTATGATGTCCGATAAAGATCTCTTTGGCTTTAGGGTCATAAGCGCCAAAGTAAGCGCAAAAATGAGATACTGGATTCTCATCTCTAGTTAGAATCCCCTGTTCCAATCTATCAAGGAATCTTTTGGAAATCTCAGTATTGGAAAATTTTTTCTTGATAACTTCTCTTAACTCAATTGCTAATTTTGAATCAGACATAAAATTATTTTTTTAAATCAAACTGGATTATTTG
>NZ_PFKO01000260.1:0-5840 GCF_002784285.1 Candidatus Infernicultor aquiphilus | reverse complement strand
TCTTTAATATCTAACATTAAACCTCTGCCGGGGATTGTTTTAAAAATATTTTCAATCTTTTTTGAGTAGGCTTCTTTTTTATCCATTGTTTTTAGAATATCTTTTCTGATTTTACAAATATGATAATTTATCCGTGTATATACTGCCTCTTCATCATCCTTCCAGAGTGAATCTAAAATACTATCATAGCTTACTACTTCTCCTTTGTGTTGAGCCAGAAGATAGAGTAGGGAAAATCCTCTTGTTGTAATTTTTATCTCTTTCCCCTCAAAAATAATTCTATCCGGGCGGTGGGGGTCGATCTCTAAAATAATTTTAGGTGTTAGCTCAGCAGTTTCGGTTTTCAGCCCGCCAGTGGTCAGTTTAGGGTGCTCAGTTTCAGCATTAGAATCATTAGCAGTCACCTTATTAGAATCATTAGTCTTCATCTTTTGTTTTTTCGCTTCTTGATTTTCTTTTTCTTCTTTTATTCTGCCCTTAATCCTCTGGACTAATCTCTCGGGCAGTACCCTACCCAACTCTTCCTCAGTCAATTCTTCCAAACACCTTTCCTCATTATAGCCCTCTCTTACCAATTTTCCGATATAATAGCGGCTTAATCCGGGGATATATAAGCGAGCTAAACTTAAACCTTCTTCCTCCACCCCCTCTATCATCCGTTCCGCTAAACGCCTGATCCTCTTTACATCTTCTTCTCGCCCTTTATTCCAGCCGCTCTCCTCGGCAATAGCCGCCAGGCTATCGGCTAGCCAGGAAAATCCTTCCCCCAGCCTTTCTACCGCACCCCGGTAAAGACTGTATTCCTGTTCAATACTCTTGCTCTCCCTTTCTCCGATCCAATCATAGAGAAGTAGAGTCTTTTTAAAGGCCAGATAGTCTTCTAAGCTAGTTTTTCCTTTGGTTAGACCATGTTCCCCCTGATAAATCTCTTTACCTTCTTCTCCTAAATTAAAGACTAAAGCCAATAGCTTATTACGGTAGATTTCCTTCCAATCAGTATAATTATAGCGGTCTATCTGATCACCTTCTCGGTAGAATTGAGGATAAGGAATAGGTAGGGATTTACCGTCTTCACTTAAAGTTAAGGTCAGGATAATCTCCAGATTACTTATCTCCCCTTGAATAGATTTCTCTATCCAGGATAAAAAATAAAGATAGGTGGCTACTTTAATCCCTTTAGCGCTGATCAGGAGGCCGGTAGAAGTAGGAGCTAATCGGCCTTGATCATCCTCTAGCACCAACCGACAGTCTTTTAAGCCCTGGAGGGCATCTTCTATTTTCTCCTTAATTCTTTTTTTATCCAGCACATATTGCCAATAACCAGATGGCTGATCTAATAGGGTAGCCCTATTATCTTTACCATTTACGATTAGTCGAAGTAAGAGGGTAGTCAAATCCCTTTCCTTCTTGTGAGGACCTACCCCGGCCAGGGCATCGGGATAGGGTATCCTTTCCTCGGCTACCTGCCCCCTTATCTGGTTATCCTCCGCCATAGTATCCCGCAGGAAATTAAAATAGAGATTTTGATAAATAGTCTCCGAGAGCAGGGAATGGGCTAAAAAGATTACCCTTCCGAATTCTTCCTCACTTTGGCTATTTAATCTTCCCGCTCTTCCCCCCATATTCTCTATATCGCTAAAGGTAAGACTGGTCAGCTGGGCCTCCTTAGCCTCTCCGTTAATACTTTCTATCTTATCCATAGAGAGGATGACATTCTTAAAAGGAAGGTTAATCCCCATCGCTAAAGTAGTAGTAGCACAGATGACCTTGATCTCACCACGGCGCAGATAATTTTCTACTAAATTTCTTTCTTCCCAGGAAAGGTCGGCATTATGATAGGCCATCCCTTTTTCTAAAAGAGAAAGCAGGATATCCCGGGATAGAGTCTCCTCCATCTGGTTAAGCTCCTCTATCGCTTGCCTGGCCGGAGGGCATTCTAATCTATTCGAAAGCCACTCCGCCCACTTTTTAGTTTCTGCTTTAGTGGGGAAGAAGAGGAGGGTAGGTTCATGATGCTCCACAAAATAACGGACCGTCTCTCGGACATAATCTTCCTCACAATTATCTCGGACCGCCTGGGGAGGGAAGAATACTTCTTCTCCGAACTTCTTTTCATTATGAGTAATATATTTAAAGACTCCACCTCTCACGATGCCTTTACGCAATTCTACCGGACGCCGGTAGGAGGTGAGTACCCGGGAGGGAAGCCAGTTTAAAAAAGCTTCTTGATTTTCTAAGAAGGCCGAGAGGGAGATGATCTTGATCTTTTGCTCCTGGTTTTGCAAATTAACCAGCATCTCCTCCAGGAGGGGGCCTCTTTCTGGGTTATTGATTAGCTGCAGCTCATCGATTACTACTAAAGAAACCCCGCTTAAAAAGGAGGGGTATTTTAAGAGAAAGTAGTTAAATTTTTCATAGACCATGATGGCGACCTGAAATTGTCCCCGGCTAATCTTCTGATCCTCTTCTTTGCGGTCGCGGGAAGAGATGGTGATATCGATTCCACAGTCGCTATATAGTCTTTTAAAATGTCGGTATTTTTCTTCGGCTAAGGTTTTTAAAGGGACTAAATAGATGGTCTTCTTTTTATGGATAGCCTGAGTAATAGCCGCCATCTCCCCGATGAAGGTCTTACCTGAAGAGGTAGGAGCAATCACCAAAAGATTTTGATTTCTATCATCTCCAACTCCACTTCTGTCATTGAGAGCTTTCAAAGGGAGCGCGGCAATCTCATCCACGCCTGTCTGCCGTACTTGCCTATCTGTGTGCGTATACGCACAGGCAGGCACAGGCAGGCGCAAGCAGGAATCCATCCCTCCTGTAGGGGCGTATGGCATACGCCCTTCCTTATCCAATACCCCATAATACCTTACTGCCTTTTCCTGAACCGGCAACAGATATGGAGAATAATTCTTCTCCCAAATATCCACCATATAAGAGGGGACTCCCCAAACTTCTAAATCTCTCATCTTCATTGGCTTTTTAAACAATTTCTTTCCTTCCTTTCTAACCATTTATTAAAAATATGTATAAATAAGTGGTAACGAACAAAAGTTTATTAATCTATTTTACCCCACTTCTTTTACAATTACAATAGAAATTTAAAAAATCTTTCCCCTTCTCTTATTACCCTTCTCCCCTGGAGGGAGTGGGTGGGGTGATTTTGTATTGTTTAAACTTTTTAGGTTGTTTCAGCAAACGCTGAAACAGGGCTTTTCAGTGAAAATTAAAAAGAACGAATTAGTTAAAATCTTTCAAACTTTCAAATCTAATGGGAGGAATGGATTGAAGAGGAGATAGTAATTATGGTTGGCTTAATCCTAAAAACTAATCTCTTGAAATTTATAACTTGAATCTATAAACTTGCAACTGGTAATCAAAACCTATAAAATAATAAAAGGGAGATTAATAATTAATTTAAATGAAAAAATCTTAAAAGAGCTTGAATGATCCATTAAAAAAACTTCTGGATATTGGCAATTCTAAGAATTTGATGGATGGAGGTAATAAAGAATGAATATAGAAAAGATTGAAGAGATTAAGGGAAAAATATTATCTATACTTAAACGATATAATGTCAAGAGAGCAGGAATTTTTGGCTCTGTGGTAAGAGGAGAGGAGAACAAGGAAAGTGACATAGATATTTTGGTGGAGATTGTAGGCAGGATGAGTTTACTTGATTTTGCAGGGTTAAAGTTAGAATTGGAAGAGGCTCTTGGCCAGAGAGTTGATTTAGGAGAGTATTCAACAATCAAACCAATGATAAAGGAACAAATATTGAGTGAAGAGGTGTCTATTTTATGAAAAGAAACCTAAAACTCTATTTACAGGACATCTGGGAGAGTACCTTGGCAATAGAGGAATATACCCAGAACCTTACCGAGGATGAATTTTATTCGAATCGCCAAGTTCAAGATGCAATTGTGAGAAGACTAGAGATAATTGGCGAAGCGGTCAAAAATATAGATGACGATTTTAGAAATAAATATCCCCAAATACCTTGGAAGAAGATTGCTGGGATGAGAGATATTATTGCCCACGAATACTTTGGGGTAAAACTTGAAAGAGTTTGGGATGTTTTGAGAAAAGACCTCCCTGATATAAAGCAACAAATGCTTTTAATAATGGAGAGAGAGGATGTTTGAACTCCCTTCCCTCCTCCTTAAAGTTGAGGATTAAGGTGGGGATGAGATATTTCCTGCCATTGTGAATGACCGAAGGGGAATGTGGCAATCTCAACTAATCAACTGGCAAACCGGGTAACTAAATTAATAAACAGATACACATCCCATTTTCTTTGAAATGGTGGGTTTGGAATTAAGTAAAATTTGACAATTTTCCCCAATTATATTATTTTAAAAGAATAGAATCTGGAAAAGATTTTCAGGAATTATTGGAAATAAAAAATGAAAGGTAATAAAAAAATGGATGGACAGAATCATATACCGAATCTTAAAGTTCCCTTTTTATTATTAGGATTATCCATCATGCTATCTGCTTTAATCTTTGGGTTCTTTTTTTATCAAAGCAGGATAACCCGTGATTATGTAGATGTTCTTGGCTCAGCTGCTGAGCGTTTTGAGTCTGATATTGTCAAATGGAATATTACCATTCAAGAAAACACTGGCCTGGAGAATATCGGGCAAGGTTACCGTAATATTCAGGATAAAAGGGACCGTTTGGTGAATATTTTGAGCAGTCAGGGGATTCCCGAAGAGGGGATCAATATCAACCCGATTAACACCCAGGACCGATGGGAAGATGGAAAAGTTGTTGGCTATACACTTCAACAATCGCTTTTTATCATTTCAGAAGTTATTGAAAAGGTAGAAAATCTAGCCCTAAATCCTGACGAGCTGCTAGCAAATAATATCTTTTTCCAAACCTCATCTTTAGAGTATTTTTATTCTAAAATTGATCTGTTAAAAAAGGATTTGCTGACCATGGCCACTAAAAATGCCCGGGAACGGGCCGAAAAAATATTACAGGATAGCCCCTATCATCCGGGACGGATGATTTCAGCTAAAGCCGGTGTTTTTCAAATCATCGAACCCTATTCAACTGAGGTGGAAAGTTACGGAATGTATAACACTTCTTCCCGGAAGAAAGATATTACCGTTACCGTCCATGCTCAATTTTTAATTCAATAAACCTGCTTAGAAATAACCATCCCTATGAGGTTTATTTCACCATTCTTACCGTGTTGGTGCCAAATTCCGCGAAATGAAAATTCATTTCCTATTTCCCCTCCTTTAAACCCTTATTTACAAGGCTTTTAGGAAGGCCTTTTTTTATAGTAAAGGAGAAAAGTAGAGGAATAGGATAGCTGATTTTTAGTTAAATAAGGTAGATCGATATAGCTAGAATTAGTGAATTACCAGTTCTTATGGGAGAAAATAGTAAGTCTCTAAAAGGTAGAAAACATAAGGGTTTCCGTGTTTTTTTGTTAGAGGGGATGGTTTTAGTTCTTCTAAAATAGGGAGAAAATGAAGCAAAAAAGGGCTAAAACACTATTTTTAGGAGCTTGAAAGCCTTGTAAAATAAGGGTTTAAACGAAATATCGTCGTAGCAGCGTTTCTTGAGGGTGCTTAAGGTGATTGGTCATATTTTTTAAAATAGTCGCTTAAAAGAGCTTAAAATGGCTTATTTTAGATCTGGGCGGAAAGCCTTATTTTATAAGGGTTTGAGTGGAGTAAATAGTGACAGGTTCCCTTGATACCTGGCCCGGATTAACTAAATACTCTATCTAAAAATTATATCTGAAAACTTTTCTTCTAAAAAAGAAGGATTTCACCAAACCTTTATCGAATATATAAAAGAGTATTAAATATGAAACTCAC
>NZ_PFKO01000016.1:0-9639 GCF_002784285.1 Candidatus Infernicultor aquiphilus | reverse complement strand
ATCCATCTCAAAAAGCTGGCCAATCTAAGCCAAAGAAAATGAAGCGAAATGCTTGATTAGATAAATTACTCACTCTTAAGGGCGATACTTACGATAGGATTGTTGAAGAGGATCTTTCATATCCTGATGTTGAATAATATATTTCCGAATCAAAATTATATTAAAAAATAAAACCAGACTTAGAATGTAATTGCATTGGAAATATTCCATAGCAATCCAAACTAAGTCTGGCTTATGGCTTTTTGTTAAGTTAAAATTTAAGCTTTACTTTTATTCGTTTTAACTAGACTGAAAAATATTCTAAAATCTTCTTTTAAAATGATACAGATAACCGTTATCCCCTGTTCTTTATTCTTCGAACTTTATAATATTATCTAACCATTTGAAGACATCCTCTGCAATTTTTAAAGCTTCCTTATATTCTTCTTTGTTTACCGGTTCATAATCACCAGGATAACGGGCATCTACTGCATAAGCAGTAAGCAGTTTGGCCTGATTAATATTCTTGGGTATTTCTACACCAGCTTCTTCAATAAGTTTAAGTAATGTTCCAATAGAATGGGTTTTAGGGAAAGGCTGGTTGAGTTTAACTAATATTGCCTTCAAAAATTTTTCAACTGCTTGCTGGGCATCAAAACAAAGATCTTCATAAAGTATCCCTTGAGTGACTTTTCCCATCTTTGCTCTTTCTAAATTACTTCTGGCTCTTTTTAACCAGTTTAAGATAATTTCTCTATTTTTCATAGATCACCCGCCCATATTTAGCAATTTCATTATATATTAGAAAAGGATTATCTTTTAATTGATTAAATCTTTTAGGAGTCTCCACAATTATATCAACAGAAACATCTACATCCAGCTTTAGGTAAATCCTCTGGGCAAGCTTTCTCTTGTGAGTAAGGTCATTTTTCAACACGAAAATATCATAATCACTTTCTTTACTCTGTTTCTTTTTTGCTCGTGAACCGAATAGGATAATTTTATCAGGAGCAACTTCATTTACAATTTGTTGTGTGATTTCTTTTAAATAATTTTTGTTTGGCATATTGTTTCCTTTGCATTTTTTAATAATAAGCAAAACATACTAAAATCTCATATTATATTACCCTAAAATAAAGAAAAAGATATATTAATCATTTGTCTATTGTTTTTTTTATTTTATCATTTTTTGGATTAATTTGGTAATAATAAATATATTTAACGGCAAAATAGTTGGCGTAAGAAGCATTCAGATAGTGCATCCCCTGGCTTATATTATCCAAATAAAATATTTTCTCTTTTCTATTTCCCCGGGCAGTTATATGGTAAACTGCATGATCAAAAGTACTCCTTAATGGTCTAGTCATGGTTCGGCTTGTTATCTGACAGAGAATTACATCATCTCCTTCTAATGCCGAAATGACTAAAGCAGGACGTCTTTTGGAATAACTATGACATCACCTTTTATAAATTTTGCCATACTTCATCTTCCTCTGGCTTCAGCCAATCCTTTTTAAGAGAAGCTTCGCTTGCCATAGCTATATTCATTCGCTCTTTGATAACCTTTGTTTTTAAAAACTTAATAAAATCCAATACCTCGTCAAGAAGAGGTTCAGGAACTTGTTCAATTTCGTTTATAAGTAATTCCTTTTTACTCATGACTCTCCTTTCTGCCTGTGCGTGTTCCTGCCTGTGCGTGTACGCACGCAGACAGATTCGCACGCAGACAGGTCTAATTGATTTATTTCAAATTATAACACAGGTTTGTGCCTCCCCCTGTGGCTTTAAAATTCTAAACTTCGACCTTCGTTTTTAGTTTATCTTTTACATATGTATTTGCCAACATTGAGTAAAAAATACTGTCATCATCTTTTGCTTGATCTCGCCTATTTTATGATTCGTTTTACTTTCTTGCTCGAATCTTTTAGCAGTCTGAGAAACAGCCGTGTAATCCATCTCAAAAAGCTGGCCAATCTAAGCCAAAGAAAGTAAACTGAAATGCTTGATTAGATAAATGCCTCACTGCCAAGAGCGATATTGTGATAGGATTGTTGAAGAGGATCTTTCATTTCCTGAGGTAGAATAATATATTCTCGAATTAAATTTATTGCAAAAATATTCTAAAATCC
The DNA here is from genome assembly GCF_002784285.1 of Candidatus Infernicultor aquiphilus. Taxonomy (NCBI): domain Bacteria; kingdom Pseudomonadati; phylum Atribacterota; class Candidatus Phoenicimicrobiia; order Candidatus Pheonicimicrobiales; family Candidatus Phoenicimicrobiaceae; genus Candidatus Infernicultor; species Candidatus Infernicultor aquiphilus. The sequence goes on along the minus strand of NZ_PFKO01000016.1, from coordinate 7,531 downwards.
CCTTTTAAACTGAATAAAAGAACCATCCATTGCTTCATTGAATACTCTACAAATTTCTTCTTAATTAGACCAAAGAAGCCCCTCTGATTTATAAGTTCCATTATCAATTATCTTTTTTTATTCTAGGCTTTGTCTTTTCTTTATCTATTAAATACTCTTTTTGACTTTCAAGAATTTTAAGTTGTACTTGAATATTTTTAATTTCATACCTTTTTAATCTTAACCTATATTTTTCTTCTATTCTTCCTGTACTTATCCTATCAAGAATTAACTTATGATATTTCTCATCAATTTCAGCGGAAATATATTGTCTTTTGAGTATTTTACAAATTTCAACCTCAGAACCGCTTCCCCCAAAAAGAACTAAAACATTATCATTTGGCAGAGTACATGAGTTAATTAACATTTCGGATAATTTTTGAGGAATCTGACAAGCATGAAATGTTTTCTCTCTACTAACATTTTTAACTAAATCAAAATAAAACCAGTCATATGGCATTCTTCCTTTTGAACCATTTGCTAAATTTCTTAGAATTCTCTTATCTGTAGGATTCTTATAAGGAACCGACACATTGTCCTTGTAAAACTTATTATATTTTGTTTTTCTACAATGCAAAATACTTCGATGAGCAGTAGTAAATCGCTTAGGGCTGTGCCCAACATTCGTATTATATGCCCATACATAATCTGAAACTTCATAACAAGCCCGATCTAGATATTTCACCCGAAGATAAGCATTTTGTTTTGGATAATTTATTAAAAACATGTTACCATCATCTTTTAAAACTCTTAAAGATTCCCTGGCTAAATCTATATACCAATCAATATATTCATCAAAAGTTTTAGTATAAGACTTATCACCATATTTTATGCCAACATTATAATCAGGATCGCCATAAACCATATCAATAGATTTTTCGGGTAATTTCTTCAAAAGAATGAAATCCATTATTTATTCCTTTAACAAATTTATGTTTTCCTTCTCCTAAATGCAAAATAAAATAATCTTCATCTAACAAAATTTTTGGAAATTTTGAGGTATCGTCTAGTTTTGTTGCATCAAAGGGATTACCAAATCCATATTTCTTACATATTTGTTTTACTAGCATATTATCAAAGACAAAATCTTTCTTCATATAACATTTTTTAAAAAGTTCTATAATTACTTTTTGTTTAGTTCCCATCTTATATTACTCCATTATTTTATATTTATAATAACTTCTTAAATTTTCTATTAAGTGAAAAAATTCTATAGTTTTATAGTAGTAATGGAAAATGTGAATCACTAATATTTTAGCTATAAACTAAATGTACCCATAAAAAAGCATAAATTCTATAATCTTTTTAATCGCTTAGGGTTAAATTCCCCGCAGCTCTGCTGCGATCAATTAGTTTGCTTTAGAGAGTAATAGATACCCCGTAGCTCTGCTGCGGGGAGATTCATTTTATAAAAAATTATATCATATTTATATCATTTGGGCTATTAATTTTAAAAATCCATCTTTTTTGGGAAAATAGTTTAATAATATTTTTTTGGGGATTTGTAAATTGAGTCTGTATATATTGTAAATAGAGATTGCCACGCCCTGATAAATCAGGACTCGCAATGACAAAAAAAGAAAAGACGGGCTTGATGAATCAAGCCCCTACATTATGAAAAACAAGAAAAGAAAAAGATGGATTCCCGCTTCCGCGGGAATGACATATGGGGGAGCGGGAATGACATATGGGGAAGCGGGAATGACAGAAAGGAATAGACGGGCTTGATGAATCAAGCCCCTACACAAAGAGAAAGAAAGAGAAAGGTTTAACCTTTATCTAAATTGATTTCTTTTCCTTCGATTTTTAATTTTTTTCTGCTGACCCAGACGAAGCCCTGGTCTGCAGTGATAACTGCCACATCCACCGGGCCGCCTACACCGGGCATATCTCCCGGATTAGCTACGATGCCATCGGAAAACCGCTGCAGTGCTGAAGTAGTCTGGATCATTAAAGTACAAAAGTCTATGGCATCCTGCAGGGTCATAGTCCCCCACTGAATAGCATATTGTAAGCTCCCCAGTTGTTTTCTTATTTCACCTTGCCCCAGCTTCTGTACTGCTTCACTAATAAATTTTAAATTATTAATTCTTCCGTCAAATCCTAAAACAATTCTGGAAACTACATCAGTTTGACCGATCCAGCTTGCTCCATATTCTTTACTTTTTTCTCTACTATCTCGTTTTTTCTGAACCTCACCAGGGATAAGACAAGTATAAACTTCGTGAGAACCATCTTTATTAAATCCTGCTACCAGAAGGTTAATGGTATCAATTCCCCCGATTCCATTTTTTAAATTCCCCTGCAAGTCTTTAAATTGGAACTTAATCATATAATTTTCTTGTTTAACTTCCAAAACTTCAAAACCCTGTCTTACCAAATCGCTATTAATCTTTTCTACCGCATCATCTAACCTCTTCTGCCAATCGTATTTTTTATTAAAAAGACTATGTAATCTATCCGTAGCATCTCTTACGTTCAACTTTTCTACCTCGGTCTCTCTTTTAAATTGCTCGACAAATTTACTGACATTTTTCATTACTCCATCTTCCGGTAAAAAAGCCAGCCCGGTTACAATTACTCCTATCCTTTCATTCAATTGAAAAAGCTTAGAAGCATTATCACTTCCGATTCGGCCTATTCCCTTACTGTTACGGTAAGATTGTCGGCTATCAGCAGCTAAAACAATTCCCTCTGGAGTAGTAGTATTTATTCCTAATGACATATTATCATCTCCGTTTTAATTTATTCTTTACTTTTCCTTTTTTTCGTCCTCAATAATTTTAATAATCTTTAGTAATATTTCTATTCGTGGCTGAGCATTAATATGGACAAATACTTCTAATGCCTCCTGATAATACTTTAATGCCTCCTTAGACTGGCCTAAAGTAATATACACCAGACCAATGTTTCCCAGATTAGTGGCTATACCTTCTTTATATCCTATCTTTCTATTTATCTTTAGGGCTTCCTGATAATAATTTAGGGCTAGATTGATTTCCCTTAATTTACTGTAAGTAAGACCGATATTGTTAATAACATTGGCTATTCCTTCTTCATATCCTATCTTTTTATTAATCTCTAAGGCTTCTTGATAAAATTTTAAGGCTTCCTTGGTTTTGCCTGAATCATTATATACTACCCCAATATTATTTAAGCTATTGGCTATACCCGGTTCATCTTCAATCTTCCGGTTAATCTCTAAGGCTTCTTCTTGAAATTTTAAGGCTTCCTCATGTTTACCTAATTCATTATATACCGTACCTATATTACTAAGATTATGGGCTATTTCTTGTTCGTATCCGAGCTTTTTATTAATCTCTAAGGCTTGCTGGTAATATTCTAATGCTTCATCGGGTTTTCCCAGGTTATGGTAGATGTTTCCTATATTGCCAAGAGCAACTGATTTTGCTGGCAATCTGGCAATTTTATTTTCTGCTCTTTTAAAAATATTTAATGATTCTCTAAAATGTTTTTCTGCCTCTTTCCATTCAGATAAAAAGTAATAACAGTTACCCATAAGGATATTGAGGGCAAGTTTGTCTCCTTCTGTGACGCTGGCCTTATTCAGGCATCCTCTATATGCTTCAATGGCTTCCTTAAATTTATGTTCTTTTTCATACCTTTGACCGGTTTGGAAAGAATCTACTAATAAGGGATTTCTTTCCAGAGTATCGAGCAAAGTCCTGGGTAGATTTCTATTAAATAATTCCTGTCTTTCGTATAAACGATTATAAAGGACTTCTCTTTTAGACTTTTTTTCTTTGGCCTTTTTATCTTTTATTATTATATATGCATCAAAGATAATTATTAAGGCACAGACAGCCCATAACCATATCTTCATTTCCATAGTTATATTTTTTAGCTTAAATAGGCAAGCTGCAAAAATTATTGGTGCTACTATTGAAATAAAATTTAATAATGAATTCATATTTTAACTCCCTAAAGAAATTTTGATTAGAGTAAATTTTTATTACTATATTTTTTATATTCGACAAAACTCTGAGAAATCCCTTTTTTGTGAGAAATATTTTTAAAATAAAGATTAAAAGAGTAATCGCCCCCACCTTAATCCTCCCCCCTCGAAGGGGGAGGAAGTGTGTGAGTTTAGTTCTCCTCCTGCAAGGGGGAGTAGATAGATTCCCGTTTTCACGGGAATGACATATAAGAGAATAGGGAGGAGGGAAGAGGGATTGCCACGCCCTGATAAATCAGGTCTCGCAATGATAGAAAAAGATAGATTCCCGCTGGAGTTTACCCTCGCGAAAGCGGGGGCGGGAATGACATAAGTTACAAGTATGACATGGATTATGAGAATGACACCAGATTATTTAGTGACTACAATTCTGCCATTTTGTCTAAGGCTTCTCCGGCTAAACGATAGACCACCCACTCATCCATAGGTTTTGCCTCCATATGGTCATAAAATTTTCGAGCCGGATTCCATTTCAAAACAGACCATTCCATTCTACTACATTTATGCTCTTGAGCAATATGGGCACACTTTTTAAATAAGGCAGTAGCAACCCCTCGTCCTCGATATTCCTCAGCAACAAATACATCTTCTATATAAAGCCCAGGACGTCCTAAAAAAGTAGAGTAATTATAAAAATATAGGGCATAACCGACGGGTTTCCCCTCAATTTCTGCTATAAGGACCTGGGCATATGATTTATCTCCAAAGAGGGTTTCTTGTAATATATCTTCGGTAGCAACTACTTGCTCCGATAATTTTTCATACTCTGCTAAATCTTTTATAAAATTGAGTATTAAGGAGACATCTTTATGGGAAGCCTTTCGAATATTCAGATTGACTTCTTCAGATTTTTTCATAATTATTTCTCCTGGTACACCCCTTTCAAACCGATTTCTTCCGCTACTTCCTGCATACCGGCAATGGTATCTGCAATAAGGTCAGCTATTTCCATTCCTAACCTTTGAGCACCTTGTTCAATAACAGATCTATTTACCCCAGCAGCAAATCTTTTATCTTTCCATTTCTTCTTTACCGATTTAACTTGGACATCCATAACACTCTTGGAAGGGCGAACTAAGGCGGTAGTTACTACCAGTCCAGTAAGTTCATCAATGGCATAAAGAACTTTTTCCAGTTCTGTTTGTGGCTCAACATCTGAACAGAGCCCCCAGCCGTGACTAACAACGGCTCGGATGTATTCCTCAGGCCAGCCTTTTTCTTTTAATATTTCCTCACTTTTATGGCAATGTTCTTCGGGAAATTGTTCGTAATCAAGGTCATGAACCAGACCGATTACACCCCATTTTTCTTCATCTTTTCCCCGTTTTCTGGCCATATAACGCATAACTCCTTCCACAGCTAAGGCATGTTTTATCAAACTATCACTTTTATTATATTCAGTAAGTAATTGATAAGCTTCTTCTCGAGTTGGAACCTTTGAACTCATCTTATTTCCTCCTATCTACTTTTATTTTTTCTGAAACAGGGGACTGTAAAAGAACAAAGAACCTTCCCCTGTTTTTTTTAAAATTTTACTTCCACGTTTTCTCTTTCTTCTCCTTCTGTTTTGAAATAAGGTCTATCTTTAAATCCAAACAAACCAGCAATTATTGAAGTAGGTACTTTAACTATAGCTATATTAAATTTCATAGCAGTGTCATTATAGAATTGTCTTGAATAGCTTATCTTATCCTCAGTATCCTTAAGCTGGGTCTGTAAATCCAAAAAATTTGTATTAGCTTTTAAATCAGGATAACTTTCTGCCACCGCAAAAAGCCTACTTAGAGCACCGCTTAATTCTGAATTTGCTCCCAATTTTTCCTCTGGTGTTTTTGCCGATAAATACTTAGTCCTGGAGGCGGTTACTTCTTCTAAGGTTTCTTTCTCATGCTTGGCGTATCCTTTTACAGAGCTTACTAAATTGGGAATTAGATCAAATCTTCTTTTTAACTGAACATCAATTTGAGCCCAGGAATTATCTATTCTACCTCTTAAGGTTACTAGTTTATTGTAAGTTAAAACTCCCCATAATACAATTAGAATAAGAAAAATCATTATAAAACTCATAAAACCACTCCTTTCTCTTTTTCATTTTGATAAATTATTTAAAAAGCACCTGCTCCACCACCACCACCACCGCCTCCTCCACCTCCGGAGGAGAAGCCACCACCGGAACCGGTTGAAGACTTAGTACTGGTATTGGCAAAAGCAGAACTGAATACTTTATCAAAAGAATTAAATAAACTACTATTTAATCTTCCACTTCTATCAGTCATAAAAAATAGATAGGTAGAATTACTTAAAGACATATCTTGATTACTTAAAATAATTTTTAATTTTGAGATAACTTTTTCGGCTACTCCCAAGGAGATGGCATAAACTAAATAATGTTCCCAAACTACTATAGAAGGAATTTCGTAATCCTTCATATTACTAAAATGTAATAAAAATCTTTTAAAGGCACTCCATTTAGTATATTCGTTAACTCCTGCTTGAGTCTTTTTTCTGATTAAAGCACTATAAACTATTACCCCAAAACCAGTAAATCCGGCAGCAAATAGTAATGGAATAAAAATAAACCATTGTACTCTAAATAGGATTCCCAGGACAAGTAATAAAAATATTGCTCCTAATTCCATAAAAATTACTTTGACTGCAGTTTTTAATCCTTCTTTTGATTCACCAAAATAATTATATTTTTTAAATTCCTGACCAACCTTTTTCGCCCAGTTATTATAATTATGAACAAAACTCCTCTGAGTTCGAGATGACTTAGCATAATCCTTTATTTCTTTTAGAGTTACACTCCTTCCATCACCAATAGAATAAAGAAGCCATTGGATCAAATATGATTCATGTTCTTTTAAATTCTTGGTATCACTCTCGATTAATATAAATTTATAATCTTTCTTTTTTCTATCTTGAATCTCTTCAATTTTTAAATATTTTTTACGCACTAAATCCATCAAGGTGGCCATAATGTCTTTAGTACCAACTCCTTGAATACTCATCAATTTACTTAAGACAGCGGGGGTAATATCTTGAGGTAATTCACGATAATAATCTATTTCAACTTCTGGTTTAAGTTCTTTATCATATTTAAAATAAAGTCGTATAGCTAAGAATATATTCAATAATATGATAAGTGGTATTAATAAAATACCCAGAATATTAAAATTCTTCTCTCGATCTGCTTTTTTAGCCCATCCTAATTCCTCTTTCATTATTTCCGCAAACTTATTTTCATTAATTATTTTATGACCCTTATGTACTAAACTGGTAGGAAATAAAATTCTCGCTTCTACCATTTCTCCCGAAGACAATCTATAAACTTCATACACTATTTTACTGTTCTCCTGGATAGATACTTTTCCATCGAGAGGACCATGTCCAAATACTTTTAATTCTTCTTTAGACACTTCCCCTGGAAGTACCACTTCTACCTTAACGTGTCCAATAGGTGAAGTATTGGACTCATCGAAAAATTTCCAGTAAAACTCGGCGGTGTCATTATAT
>NZ_PFKO01000184.1:0-1244 GCF_002784285.1 Candidatus Infernicultor aquiphilus | reverse complement strand
CATTCCTTTTATTGCCTTACTTGATCCTCAGGCAGGAGACTTATACTGGGAAACAATTCATAAAATTTCACAGAAAAAGAAAGTAGAAGTTTTGATCAATTTCCCATTTGGTATGGCAATAAGAAGATATATGCCGTTAACAAAAGGAAAAAACATTACTAAAAATATGAAAAATAAGCTTAACAGAATATTTGGAGATGATAATTGGGAAAAGATCTATTTGGAAAGAAAAAAGAATACAATATCATCGACCGTAGCTCGTGAAAAATATTTAGATCTTTATATAAATAACCTATTATCAGTTGGTTTTAAATATTATGCAGTTAAGAATGTTAAAAATTCTTTGGGAAATCATATTTACTATTTAATTTTTGCAACTAAACACATTAAAGGATTAGAGAAGATGAAAGATGTTATGGTTAAAGACGAGCCAGAAAGAAATACTCTGTTTTTCTTACAAGAATTAACAAATGAAATTTATAAGATTTTTAAGGATGAAGAAAATTTAAATTTGGATACAATTTTAGAAAAGTTGTTACCAGGAAAACACTTATATAGGAAACAAGACTTTAAAGATGCTCTTAAAAGATTAGAAGCAGAGAAAAAACTAATTCGTATAGAATCAAGAAAAGATGCAAAATCTTTTAATAATGACGAGTTGTTTAATATCGTATAAAAAAGGGTATAATTAAATAAAGGTATATTATGAAAATTAAACACTCTAAGAAAATTTATCAAATAGAAAGAAAAAGTCTCTTATATAAAAGTGGCGTTGAATATGCTGATTTTTGTATAAATCACGTAGAAGGATGTGCTCACGGTTGCAGGTTTCCTTGCTATGCTATGATGCTTGCTAAGAGATATGGTAAAATTAAAGATTACGAAGAATGGCTACAGCCAAAAATTGTAGGAAATGCTTTGGAATTATTAGATAAAGAAATTCCAAGATATAAACATAAAATCAAATTCGTTAATTTATGTTTTTCCACAGATCCCTTTATGTATAAATATCCAGAAGTAGAAGATTTAACTTTGGAAATAATCGAAAGGTTAAATAAAGATAATATCCGTTGCATTATTTTAACGAAAGGAATTTATCCAAAAGTTTTAATTGATACTAAAAAATATGGCAATGATAATGAATATGGAATTACTATTGTTTCTTTAGATGAGAAGTTTAAAAAAAGATTTGAGCCTTATTCTGCTCCGTACAAAGATCGAATTAAATCATTGAAATATTTACA
>NZ_PFKO01000101.1:0-1226 GCF_002784285.1 Candidatus Infernicultor aquiphilus | reverse complement strand
AACTAAGAAAAATATTGAGTTTAATTTAGTCCAGTTTTAACTTTTAAATAGTCCACTTTTAACTTTTAACTAACAGCAAAAGAATTTTATGTCTATTTTATTTGAAAAGGTACCGGGGTAAAGGATATAATACAAAAGATTAAAGCACAAACCCCTAATAACTTTCTTTTTTGATTTAAAGGATTAATATCATCTAACGGTGGAGGGTGATGAAATCCGAAGATAAGGAGTAAAATGAATAATAAGGTCCAGGACGGGTTAACAAATATACAGATAAGACCTAAAAGACCCAAAGTTATATAATAGGCAATTTTACTATTTTTACCAAATAGAGAATAGATTACGTGTCCGCCATCTAACTGTCCAATCGGTAGAAGGTTTAAGGCAGTGACAAACAGTCCTACCCAACCCGCATAAGCTACAGGATGCAAGATTACATCCTGACCTTCCGGAAGATGCCCGAAAATAATTTTCTCTATAAGTGAGAACAGGATGGAACTTCCGAGAGGTATAACTGGTCCCTTAATTTCTGAAATTACTGCTACTTCCGATAATTTAAGTCCGATTATTATAACCGGTATAGTAAGAATTAGACCTATAAAAGGACCGGCTATCCCGATGTCAAATAAGGCTTTGCGATTAGGCATAATTCCTTTCATTTTGATAACTGCCCCTAAAGTACCAAAAGGAGATAGGGGGAAAGGAATAAAAAAGGGTAGAGTGACTTTTACGCCGTATCTTCTACTAACAAAGAAATGGCCTAATTCGTGAGCCAGTAGAATGGTGATTAAAGATAATGCGTACCAAATGCCGCCCACCATAAAAGTAGAAATTATGGTTAGAATAAATAAGATTATATTTAAAATTTGTCTTCGCCACCTTTGTATTAATTTATTGCTTTTCTTATTAGTACAAATTATTATATCTTATTCTTCTTTATTTATAAAGCCAAAATATTTTTATCGAGTATTGAGTATCAAGTATCGAGTAAAGAAAAAGAAAAGATGTAGAAAAAATAAGATAGAATAAAAATTAAAATCGGATTAATTCTTTTTAATTTTTATATTTTGGAGTAAAATAATTATAGAATTAAAATAGTATCGAGTATCGAGTATTGCGTATCGCGTGAGGAAAATAGGGTAGAGAGTGTAGCGTTTAGAAAATAGTATTGAGTTAACCCACTAATCGTAGGACAGGCGTCCCCCGTTTTCACGAGGGCAGGCTCG
>NZ_PFKO01000330.1:0-1145 GCF_002784285.1 Candidatus Infernicultor aquiphilus | reverse complement strand
GGGCTCGCAATGACAATATACGAGATTGCCACGCTCCCTGCGGTCACTCGCAATGACAGTACGCTTTACAAGTTTTTGTAGGGGTTCGATTCATCGAACCCGTTTCGGGTCGGATAAATCCGACCCCTACAATAATATAAAATACGAGGTATTTTTTTAAATGAAACTATCTAAAGGTATGACCGCATTTATAATTTTTATTGCATTTATCTATGTTAATTATACTTATGTATATCAACCGAGAATACAAAAGATTGAACAATTGGACAGAGATATTGCGATTACCAACCAAAAGATTATTGAAGGTAAAAGAATTGAGGCAAGACTTGGTCCTTCAAAGGAAGAATACCAGGCTTTATTGAAAAAATTAGAATTTTTAGAAGTGATGTTACCCAAAGAAAAAGAAATACCTGATTTATTGGTGATGATTCAGGATACCCTAAATGAATTTAACGTTGATTTTACTACTTTTACTCCTCAGAATATTTCCTGGGAGAAAGATATAATTTACGGAAAAATGCCCATAGCTATGAGTTTAACCGCCAGCTATTTTGATTTGATAGCTTATTTAGATAGGATAGAGAACCTTCCTCGAATAATTGATGTTCAATCATTAAACTTAAGCAAGGCAGGAAGTGAAGCCGATAAATTAAATATTTCTATAAATATGTTTGTCTATGTTTTGAGAAAAGAAGGTTCCGAATAGAATGAGAAAAATATCTTTGGGAAATTTATTTAAAAAATCAAAAGCGGGTGGAAATAAAAAGAGTAAAATGTTAATTCTTTTATTAGTTCTTATAGTAGCTGCTGGTGCAATTTACTGGTGGGGATATCCTCTTTTATTTCCTGATACTTCTGTGAAGTCTCCTATTACCCCGGCTACTGTGACAACTCCCGTTCCCACTGCAGTTACTCCGAAAGTAGAACCTGAACCAGAGGTAAAAGAAAAGACCGAATTTGAAATTGAGATGGAAAAGAGGGAACTGGGGTATACGAGTAAGATATTTGTTTATGAACCGTATCAACCACCAAGTAATCGAAATCCTTTCCAGAAGGTGAGTACTTCTTATTATTCAGAAGAAACAATTAAGAGTGGAGAAGAGGCAGATATCTTAAGATTCCCCAAACCAGAATTACCTCCGGGA
>NZ_PFKO01000181.1:0-1172 GCF_002784285.1 Candidatus Infernicultor aquiphilus | reverse complement strand
CGTAATGAATAATGTGTTGTAGGGGTTTGATTTATCAAACCCGCAAAATATCGGGTCGGATAAATCCGACCCCTACAACAAAAAAAATACTTTATTTAAAATAGTTTTATTATTTATAAACTGTAATATCGTGTATAGAATGCATATGTTATTCGCTAAAAGCATAGTGTATTTACTCGATACTCGATACGAAAAAAGGGAAATTAATGGAAACCAAGCATAAAATTGCTAAATACGCTGGAATAGTAATTATTGCCACTATATTTTGTAGAATATTAGGTTTAGGTAGAGAAATAATAATTTCCAATAAATTTGGAGCGAGCATTGAAACCGATGCCTTTTTTATTGCTTTTATGATTCCTAATTTACTAAGAAGTTTTTTAGGAGAAGGTGCTTTAAATGCTGCCTTTATACCTATCTTTACTGAACATTTGACTAATAACGATAGAAAGAAAGCGGAATATTTTGCCAGTAATATTTTAAATATTTTAATTTCAATCTTAATAATAGTAATAATTTTGGGCATTTGGGGAGCTCCTTGGTTAATTAAATTATTTGCTATTGGTTTTAAAAATAACCCCTATAAATATGAATTAGCTATAAATTTAACCAGAGTAATGTTCCCTTACATAGGTTTCGTAGCAATTGCCGCTTTATTTATGGGGATATTAAATTCATATGATCACTTCCTGCTACCTGCTTTAGCACCGGCGATGTTAAATATTTCTATTATAATTTTTGCTTTCACCTTAAGCTTTAAATATGGAATTTTCAGCCTGGCTTTAGGAGTAATCTTCGGCGGAATTGGTCAGGCGTTAGTACAGATCCCGGTATTAATAAGAAAAAAAATAAAATATAATTTTGTTATCGATTTAAACGATCCAGGAGTAAAAAAATTATTAAAATTATTAATACCGGCTATGTTGGGCTTAGCTATCACTGAAATTAATGTAGTGGTAGATAGAACCATCGCCTCTAATTTAATTGATGGAAGCATTTCTGCTTTATATTATTCTAATAGGTTAGTCCAATTTCCGTTAGGGGTTTTCGGAGTAGCCATTTCTATTGCCATTTTCCCTACATTGGCTAAATATACTGCAAAAAATAATATTGTTGAATTTAAAAGATCATTATTATTTGGTTTAAAAATGTTAATATTTGTTACCGTTCCT
>NZ_PFKO01000135.1:0-1251 GCF_002784285.1 Candidatus Infernicultor aquiphilus | reverse complement strand
ATTTTTTATTATATCAAAGTACGAACGGAAGATACAGGAAACTGCTCTCATCCCCACCCTTACAGGTGGGGAGTTCCCGCTATATTAAAAACCTCATCCTGATCGCTTCCTTCATTATTCTCACAATATTCATTAACGAGTTCTAAAACTTTTACATTCGGAGAAAGGACTTTTGATATATCAGCTATCCAAGACTTGTCTTTACAAATAGCTGGGTTGGAAACCTCAAATTTGCGCTCTTTTGGGTTAAAGGCAATGATTATCTTTACTCTTCTATAATCTTTATCAACTATATATTCTCCAAGTAATGCAGTCATTAGTGCGGTTACTCGCTGCTGACCATCAATCAGTATCTTTTTCCCTTTTGCCTTAGTTCCATCCTTAAGTCTCACAGAAGGATTGTGCCATGCAATTAAATAACCTATCGGAAATCCTTCGTATAATGAATCAATAAGATCACGTACTTTTATTGCATTCCAAACAAAAGGACGCTGAATTTCCGGTACGGCAATTTCATTTGATTTGATGTCAACTAGTAAGGCTTGAATGGATCTTTGATTTACTGAATATCTATGGATTAACATATTACACCTCTTTTCTTTTAAAATATAAATAAAAATAGACGCAAGTTTCCTAATTTACTCTACAAAATTATTTAGTCTCTCCCTATTTGACAGTTTCAGAACTTTTTGTATAAGCAATGAAACTGAAAAGTATATCAAAAATTAGAAAAGTTACTGAATTATTTAGCAAGTAAAACCGTCTCTGACAAAATATTTTATCTATACTTTTCATATTTTTTTATGATTTTTTTCGTAAATATCTCGCAAAAATTCAAAGCCTCTAGTGCCATAAATCTTACATATTTCATTAGCGCACTCTTCAAAACCTGAAGCATAAAGACATTCAACAATTGAGCGAATATCCTTTTGATCGTAATCAGGAGTTGAATTTTTTAAGATTTCTAAGAATATTTTACCTACATATTTACCAGCATCTTTATTTTTATCCTTTAAATTATTGAGATATTTGAGGAAAAACGGAGCATTGAAATCAACATGAATATATGGAGCAGATAATTTCAGCCATTCATAGTTTTCACCATCTATCTTTTCTAAAAATACAGTCAGTTTCGATAATTCTGATAAAATTTCTTTAGCTTCTTCTTTTAATTGTTCTTTTTCTTTGTATTTGTTCTGGTAAACCCATCGCCAGAAATCAATAATTAGTTCTCTCATTTTTCCCATTCTA
>NZ_PFKO01000032.1:0-1181 GCF_002784285.1 Candidatus Infernicultor aquiphilus | reverse complement strand
ATCGATCATACTGGCTGGGTGCTTATTTAAGTATATAGTGAATAGTATTTAGTCTTTAATAGGACAGGCATTCCTCATTTTCACGAAGACAGTTCAGCCTGCCTATCCTTTGGTTAGCGCAGTACTTAGTGAACTAATTAACCAGGTAACGGTAACCAGCTAACCATTTAACTATATACTAACGACTATTTATTAAATATACAGACATCGTGGACTCTTCTTAGAGGTCTTTAAGTATATAGACATAGTGAACTCCTAATGATAATGAAATATATAGACATAGTGAACTCTAGAGATCGAACCTTGATAAATCAATAGAGCTTTTTAGTAAAGGATAAGGGTATTCTACTATTAATTTAGAATCATGGTATACAAACAATTTCTCCTTGGCAGTATCAATATTTGTAACGCTTTAACCATTTAAAGAACCAGCTTTTGCCTTTACCAAGACTCTGATAGATCTCCTTAGGAGATTCACCATTTTCGTATCTTTTTATAGCTTTTTCTCTTAATTCTTTGATATTCATACTGACCTCCTTTTTTAAGGTCAGTATAGAATATTTAAAGTTGTATAGTTCACGATGTGTGTATATTTTTTTTCATTAAGGTTCACGATGTGTGTATATTTTTGGGTTCGCGATGTCTATATATTTGTCAGTTAGTATTTAGTGAATAGTTTTTAGCTAAATAGTGATCGCTTATAGTCTGAAATAGACAGGCGAGCCTGTCCTCGTGAAAACGGGGAACGCCTGTCCTACGAATTATTTTATTAAAATTGATTAATTGGTGAATTGGTGAATTGGTGAATTGGTGAATTGGTGAATTTAAAGTTCAGGAGAAAAATATGCATGAGGCTTCAATTGCTCAAAATCTATTAGAAATTGCTTTAGGTAAAGCCAGAGATCATAAAGCAAAGAAGATAACGGTTATCAGGGTAAAAGTTGGAGAATTAGCTGGAGTGAATAAAGCATCTTTAGAATTTGCTTTTGAGAATTTTAGGCAAGGAACTATTGCTGAAAAAGCATCTTTACAGATAATATCATCTCCACTATTAGGTCAATGCCGAAAATGTGATGAGGTTTTTGAGATTAAAAAAGATAGATTTAAGTGTGCGAAGTGTGATAGTTCAGAAATAGATATAATTTCTGGTCAGGATCTATATATCCAGGATATTGATATAG
>NZ_PFKO01000240.1:0-1080 GCF_002784285.1 Candidatus Infernicultor aquiphilus | reverse complement strand
ATATTTAGGGATAGATAGTAAGGCCTTGAATTCTCATGGGAGAGCGAGTAAGAACAAACATCGGGATGGCAGAAGAGATACGGATGCGGATTGGGGAGTAAAAAGGTACGAGGGTAAAAGAGACGATGGCAGTTTATGGGATAAATTAGTAAAATGGTTTGGATACAAAGCACATCTTATAGTAGACACGAAATATGAGTTACCGGTTAATTATAAAGTAACGAAAGCATCCAAGAATGATAGTGTGATGTTAAAACCGATGGTAGAAGATATGGCAAAAAAACATCTGGAATTAATTGAACGAGGCGAAGAATTAAGCGGAGATCGAGGATATGACTCGAAAGAGAATAATGAGCTATTATGGAAAAGATATGGGATAAAACCGTTATTAGACATACGGGATATGTGGAAAGATAATGAACAGACAAAGCCATTATATCCGGAGAGAGCAGATAATATTACGTATGATTATAAGGGGCAGTTATATTGTCATTGTATGGAGAGTTCTCAGGTAAAAGAAATGGCGTATATGGGATTTGAGAAAGAGCGGGAGAGTTTGAAATATCGATGCCCGGCAAAAGCATATGGGATAGGGTGTAAAAGCATTGGTTATTGCGGCAATAGTGAATACGGACGAATAGTAAGAGTTCCATTAGAATTGGATCGGCGGATATTTACTCCTATTGCCCGCAGCAGTTATGCTTGGGCAAAGAAGTATAAAAGACGGAGCGCGGTAGAGAGAGTGAACAGCCGTTTAGATGTATCGTTTGGATTTGAAAATCATTTTATCCGGGGACAGGCAAAGATGGAAGTACGGATAGGTTTAGCAATGTGTGTGATGTTAGCGCTGGCATTAGGGAGCATAAAAAATAATCAGGCAGAAAAGATGCGCTCCTTGGTAACAAGTAGAAGCCGCGGTTCTCCGTTAGAAGCAGCAGTGTAAAAAATTATAGAAATAACGGTAAAAAATAACTTCAGGGGGGGAGTATTTGCAAATTATAGGAGTTACGTTAAAACACAGGATTTTTTAGAAGAAGATACTAAAAGAAACAAGTAAAAATGTTTGTATTCAGTGTAGTG
>NZ_PFKO01000369.1:0-1035 GCF_002784285.1 Candidatus Infernicultor aquiphilus | reverse complement strand
TTGATATTGTGTTTGTTGCCGAAAGGGATAATAAATCAACTATAGTCCCATAAGGATGATCTACTGTAACCGATACTGCATGATTTTGATATAAAGAACCATTAACATAAAGTTTTGATTGCCTGTAAGTACCTCCTGATGACCCCGCAAAAACAAATCCGTGTAGCACGGCATAGATTCCATTTGTCGGAATTGTAACATCTCCCGAAGTGTGTAATCCGTCTGGGTCATAATCCTCATTGTCCCAAGAAATTTTTGTATTAGTCGTATTGTTAATTGACTGTGTTGCTTGACGCCTTAAGATACAACCAATCATCTTACCTAATTGAGCGCCTGAAACTGCGTTTGTTCCTATATGCCTGTTAATGATAGCGCTATCTCCGATCGCTGTTCCATCGTTGAACCCTGTGTCGTTAGCAACCATATCATCAAGTTTTGCTTCGGTAATAATATCACCAGCTGTCCAAGTTACTACAATAAAATCATCAGCCATATTATACCTCTACTTTCTCCACCCTAAACTTAGAATCTTTTTTACCCCATTGTCGCCCTTTGCTATTATCTTTTTCTTTATCCGCGTGATTTTTATGTCCCCTAAAATCTCTAGTATCATTCCCGCAATAACATTCAAAAGCCAACTCTCCGTCTTGAGTTATAGAAGGACAAGCACACCCTTTAATTTTCTTGCCTTTTTTATCTTTAATCGGTTGATCATATTTAAAATCAATTCGGTCTTTTTGAGGAGAATTTTGAACAGTATAGGCTGTTCCTAATCGCTCCTTACACCCATTGCAGAAAAAACCATATTTCTTAAACTTCCCTGAAGCAGAAGCAGAACATTTATCTTTGAAAGTATCTACAATCTGGTCATTAAAACGACATTTTACTAAATGGCTATGGTAAATATTTTTATCGTCCCCTTGATTATAAAATTTACAGCCAATCGCTTTACAGAGAAGGCTTCTTTTCGGTCTTAGTGTGCTTTCAGAAACACCTAATAGTTTGGCTAAGGCATTAACCTTTCCGTCCGACAAA
>NZ_PFKO01000018.1:0-6271 GCF_002784285.1 Candidatus Infernicultor aquiphilus | reverse complement strand
AGATTCTCTTTACTTACTTCCACTTTGCCTCTTCTTTAGAATTGACTCAAGCTATGATGAAGAGAAAAGTTATCTGTATTGCCTACGAAACAGTTCAAACTGAGGATGGTTATCTACCCCTTTTAGCGCCGATGAGTGAAGTAGCTGGTAAGATGGCCGGTCATATTGCTGCTTATTACTTAGCTCTTCCCTATGGTGGTAGAGGCGTACTAATGGGTGGTGTCCCTGGAGTTGCACCCGCAAAAGTAGTAGTGGTTGGTGGAGGTACTGTGGGTACTAATGCTGCCAAGGTAGCTGCTGGCATAGGAGCAAATGTTACTTTATTAGATATTAGCATAAATAGATTAAAATATTTAGCGGATGTATTACCAAAAAATATAACTTTATTAATTTCTAATCAGCATAATATAGAAGAAGAAATAAAAGATGCAGATGCAGTAATTGGAGCGGTATTAATCCCGGGGGCAAAAGCTCCAAAATTAATAACTGAAGAGATGATAAAGAAGATGAAGCCAAATTCAGTTATAGTAGATGTGGCTATCGACCAAGGAGGATGTATAGAAACAAGCAGGCCAACTTCTCATAGTGATCCGGTATTTAAATTACATAATGTATTACACTATTGCGTTACTAATATGCCTGGAGCGTTTGCTAGAACTTCTACTTTTGCTCTAACTAATGCTACCCTTCCTTATGGTTTAGAAATTGCTAATAAGGGTTATAAAAAAGCAATAAAGGAAAACAAAGCTTTGGCAAAAGGATTAAATGTTATTGATGGTAAAATTACTTACCAACCAGTAGCTAAAGCCTTTAAATTAAAATACTATCCCGTAGAAGAAGTAAATGGATAATTTACCAATTAGCCAATTTACCAATTAGCCAATTTAAAAAGGGGACGGTTCTATTTTTTTAGAACTGTCCCCTTTTTATTGAGGTTTTTTTAAATTTATATTTCTATATTACCTTAATACATTCCACCTGGAGGCATTCCACCTGGAGGCATTCCACCTTCTTTCTTTTCCTCAGGTTTATCAGTAATTAAACATTCAGTGGTTAGGATCATCCCTCCTATACTGGCAGCATTTTGTAAAGCTGATCTGGTAACCTTAGCTGGGTCAACAATTCCTGCTTTTATCATATCCACAAACTCTCCAACAGTTACGTCAAAGCCGATGCCTTTTTCTTTGCTCTTTAATTTCTCTACAATAACAGAACCTTCATATCCACCATTGTCAGCAATCTGTTTGGTGGGGGTTATCAATGCTTTTATAATAATTTCTACTCCAATCTGTTGGTCACCTTCATACTTTAACTTCTGTAAGGCAGGAATAATATTTAATAAAACAGTTCCACCACCGGCCACAATTCCTTCTTCTACTGCAGCTTTAGTAGCTGATAGAGCATCTTCGACTCGATGTTTCTTCTCCTTAAGTTCAGTTTCTGTAGCTGCTCCTACTTTAATGACTGCTACTCCGCCTACTAATTTCCCTAATCTTTCCTGTAATTTTTCTCGGTCATAATCAGAGGTAGTTTCTTCTATTTGAGTACGAATTTGAGCTTCTCGTTTTTTAATTTCTTTGGTGTCCCCTTTCCCTCCGATTATTATGCTCTCTTCTTTATTTATTTTCACTTGATGAGCAGTCCCTAACATTTTTAGTTCCGTGTTTTCTAATTTAAGGCCTAGTTCTTCAGAAATTAATTGTCCACCGGTAACTACAGCAATATCGGCTAACATCTCTTTTCTTCTATCTCCAAATCCGGGGGCCTTTACAGCAACACAATTTAAGGTGCCTCGAATTTTATTTACTATTAAAGTAGCTAAAGATTCACCTTCAATATCCTCAGCGATAATAAGTAAAGGCTTACTAGTCTGAGCAATTTTCTCTAAAATAGGTAATATTCCTTTCATATTGCTTATTTTAGAATCAGTAATTAAGATATAAGGGTCATCAAGAACAGCTTCCATTCTCTCAGCATCAGTTACCATATAGGCAGAAATATATCCCTTATCAAATTGCATTCCTTCTACTACCTCCAAGATAGTTCCTAAAGTTTTAGATTCTTCTACAGTTATTACTCCATCTTTACCTACCTTTTCCATAGCATCTGCAATCAAATTTCCTATTTCTCTATCAGCAGATGATATTGAAGCTACATTAGCTATAGATTCTTTATCGCTAACTTCTTTACTTAATTTTTTAATCTCTTGGACCGCTATTTCTACTGTTTTATCTATTCCTCTTTTAATCATAATAGGATTTGCCCCTGCCGCTACATTTCGTAGGCCTTCATGAATAATTGCTTTGGCTAAAACTGTAGCAGTAGTTGTTCCATCTCCAGCAATATCGTTAGTTTTAGTAGCCACTTCCTTAACAAATTGTGCCCCCATATTTTCAAAGGGATCCTCAACGTCAATCTCTCGAGCAATAGTAACCCCGTCATTAGTAATAGTAGGGGAACCATATTTTTTATCTAAAACTACATTTCTTCCTTTAGGACCTAAAGTAATCCTAACCGCATCAGCTAAAGTATTTGCTCCTTTTTCTAAAGCTCTTCTCGCCTCTTCATCAAATAAAAATTGTTTTGCCATTTATTTATCCTCCATTTATATCAAATTTATTACATTTATCACTTAAAAATTCAAAAATATTTTTTAATATTTTTAAATAAAAATATTATATTTTATTTTTCCACAATAGCTAAAATATCTTTTTCGCTTAAAAGGAGATAATCTTCATCATCATCATCTTTTATATCTGTTCCTGAATATTTTGCGTATACTACATTGTCCCCCTTTTTAACGGTCATAGGAACTAATTTTCCTTCTTTATTAGTGCTGCCAGGTCCTACTGATAATACTTCTCCAACTTGGGGTTTTTCTTTAGAAATGGTATCCGGAAGAACAATCCCCCCTTTGGTCTTCTCTTCTTCAACCATAGGCTTTATTAATACCCGGTCTCCTAGTGGTTTTAATCCTTTGATTTTCATTTTCCATAACCTCCTTTAATATTTTTAAAATCAATTAGCACTCTCATAGTAAGAGTGCTAAAGACATCCTATTTATATTATATAAACTTCTTTAGAAAATCAAACTTCATTATTAGCTATATTCAGCCATTTTATGCAATTTAACCTAATTTTAAGTTATTTTACGCTTATTTCCTTCCATTTATTAATTTTTTCTCACACTAATGTCAACCGAGAAACTACATCTAAATCTAAAGATGATTTTTTATTTTCCTTTAACTTATAGTATCCGGCAGAAGCTACCATAGCCGCATTATCAGTGCAAAGAGAAATTGAAGGATAAAAAACCCTTATATTTAATAAACTTGCTTTTTCTTTAATTTTTTTTCTTAGAGAATTATTGGCCGCAACTCCACCAGCTAATACAATCTGTTTAGTTTTAAATTCTAAGGCTGCTCTTAGTGTCTTTTCTACTAAAACATCAACTACTGCTTGCTGAAAAGATGATAAAATATCTTTAACTGGGATAATTTTATTCTTCTCTTTTAGTTCTTTTATATAGTAAATTACTGCGGTTTTAAGACCACTAAAGCTAAAATCATAACTTCCGTCATTTAAAAGAGGGCGAGGAAATTTAATTAAAGAAGAATTTCCTTCTTTAGCTAATTGCTCAATAATTGGTCCACCGGGGTAATCTAAGTCTAAAACCTTGGCTATTTTATCAAAAACCTCTCCTGCAGCATCGTCTTTGGTCTGACCTAATAATTTATATTTTCTAAAATCTTTTATATAGACCAAAGAGGTATGTCCACCAGAAACGATTAAACAAATAAGAGGTGTCTTTATTCCTTTATGTTCTAAAAAATTAGCATAAATATGAGCCTCAAGATGGTTTACTCCGATAAGAGGTATATTTTGAGCATAGGCTATAGCTTTAGCTACAGATAATCCCACCAAAAGTGATCCTACCAACCCTGGGCCATAAGTCACTGCTATCCCTGATAAATCGGATAATTTTTTCCCTGATTCGCTCAAAGCTTTATCTATTACTGGAATAATGCATTCCATATGTTGGCGAGAAGCTATTTCGGGGACCACTCCCCCATATTTTTGGTGAACCTTAATTTGAGAAGCTACAATATTCGAAATAATTTTCTTTCCATCCTCTACCATAGCAACTGCAGTTTCATCACAAGAGGTTTCGACTCCCATTATTAAATCCGTCATATTATTTTTTCTCTTTCAATAAAACTTAAAACCTAAATGGTGTATAGCTCTTAGCGTATTGAGAATACAGTAATTAGTAATGTGTAACAAGTAATAAGTAATAAGTAAAGATAAAATATAGTAAAGGAGCAAAAACCGAAAAACCATAATTCAAAATTCAAAACCTTTTCGTAAAATATAAATTATTTGGAGTAGGGGGCGCGGATTTATCCGTCCCGCGCCTGCCTGTGCGCCTGCCTGTACGCCTGCCTGTGCGTGTTCGTTCGCACGCAGACAGGAATCAAACTCCTACCTATTATTCATTACGGGCAGACACAAGGTCTGCCCCTACATATTATACATTACTTCTGACTTCTTTACTATATACTACATACCATATACAATATACTGATTCTTTTAATATAATTTCTTTTCCATAACTAAAGCATCTTCTCTTTCTTCTCGATAATAATTTTTCCATATTCTTTTTGTTCTATAACCATATTTTTTATACATATTCTGGGCCATATAATTTGATTTTCTTACTTCCAAAGATATTTTTTCAATTTTATAAGTAGTTCCTATTTTCTCGACAAACTTTAAAAGCTTTCCTCCATATCCCTCTCTACGAAATTTTTCGGTAATAGCAATATTAGTAATATGAAAACTGGTTTCCTTATGCCAAAGGCCAAGATAACCAATAATTTCTTTATCTTTCTCTAATATAAAATATCTAGCATATTTATTGCGAGTTAGTTCATCACAAAACATATCATAAGTCCAGGGAATGGGAAAAGATTGTTTCTCAATATCCAATACCTTTGGTAAATCATCTGTCTCCATAGGTCTAATAATTACCCCGGTAAAACCGTGATTATTCATCATTTATCACTTTTTTTCTCCCAATTAATTTCAGCTTCAGATTTCCTCAGGTAGAAAGGAGAAAGAGTAAAAATATCGTCTCCTTTTCCCTTTTTGAGTTTTTCTAAACCCAAGAAAGCAATATTTACTCCTTTAGACAAAAGGACTTGAGGATTAATAAACAATGCATCTTTACCCATTTTTTCTTTAATAATATCCTGATATTTTTTTATACTCTCACTCAAAAATATTACCTTCTCCTTTAAAAGAGAGACTCTAACTACTAGATTATAAATATCTTCGCATTTATAATCCAGCACTTTACTCAGTTTATTACCTCCCCGAAATACCACATCATATATTTCATCTCTCTTAGCCTCTAAAATGGGACATATTAAGTAGGGTATCTCTTTTAGAGAAAAGGCCAGGGCATCTAAGGTGGGAATTCCTAATAAAGGCAGAGAACAGGCATAAGACAAACCTTTAGCTACTCCTAATCCGACACGAAGCCCAGTAAAAGAACCCGGGCCTAAAGAGACAGCAATACCGTCAATATCCGGTAAGGTTAAATTAATCCTTTCCAACATATCTTTTATAGTAGGTATTAAAATGGAGGAGTGTTTCTTCTTAGAATTATTAAGGGTATATTCGATAAGAACAGAATCTTCTTCTATTAAACCCAAACTACAAAATCTAGTGGAGGTATCTATTCCTAAAATTTTCAATCCTTATTAAATCCTCCCAAAATAGATTAAATTTATTCCCTTGAGGAATAAAAGATATTTTTCTTTCATAACTAGTTTTAAACTTGATCTCAATCTTTAAATGATCTTTTGGTAAAAGGCTTTCAATCTTCTCAGCCCATTCAATAACCGTTAGGCCTTCTCCGTAAAAATATTCCTCGTAACCTAATTCTATAATCTCTTCTATGTTACTGACTCGGAAAACATCAAAATGATAAAGGGGAATTTTACCTTGATATTCATTTATAATAGTAAAAGAAGGACTGGTAACATAATCTTTTACTTCTAAACCTTCAGATATCCCCTGAATAAAACAAGTTTTTCCTGCACCTAATTCACCATAGAAAGCTAATAAATCTCCCGGTTTAACTAATTTACCTATCTCTTTTCCTAATTTTTTCGTCTCTTCAGGACTTTTAGTAATAATAGTGAAATTCATTTTGAACAATTCTCCAATTTACCAATTCTCCAATTTACCAATTCTCCAATTTACC
>NZ_PFKO01000143.1:0-1354 GCF_002784285.1 Candidatus Infernicultor aquiphilus | reverse complement strand
AGAATTACTTTTAATTACTTCAAATCAATATAAAGCAGCTTCGCTTTTACCCGGTCTCAATGAACTGTTTGCCCGGGAAGATAAATCCGGAAAGTATATCTTGCAGGTTTGGAACAAGGATTATGAACTCATTGGGTTATTTGATATCGCTACTAAAATATATAACTTTGTCTATATTTTTATCATCATATTAGCCTGTTTTGTATTAGTGAATACCCTGATTATGATTGTCAATGAACGTACCCGTGAAATTGGGATGATGAGTGCCCTGGGTTTGAGGAGCAGAGAAATATTGTATCTCTTTACCATAGAAGGAGCAATTATTGGCGTAATTGGTAGTGCCATTGGCACTGTACTGGGTGGCATATTAACCAAAGTTTTTTCCATTGTAGGTATCGACTATAGTGCGGCTATGGAAGGAGTGAGCGGTGGAGATCTTTTGTTGGAGCCAATTTTTTATACCGTCTTTAGTTTGGAGAATCTTGTTTTTTGCTTTGTATTAGGGGTGGTTGTGGTCACTATCGTCTGTGTCATTCCGGCAAGGATGGCTGCCCGTCTGGAACCGACCGAAGCCTTGAGACAAATATGAAAATAGCGTAAAACTAAAAGCGAAAAGCGTAAAACACAAAGTGTATCTTGTATCTCGTGAATCGTATCTCGAAGTATAGTGGATAGTGTTTAGCGGAAAGGGTAAATAGTGAAGAGTAATGTGTAATAAGTGATAAGTTTTAGTTGCAAGCGTTAAGTAGGGGTTCGATTCATCGAACCCGTTAGAAAAGATTAATAAGATAACTCGGGTCGGATAAATCCGACCCCTACAAAAACTAAATAAAACATAGGATAAGAACATTGTCTGCTATTCTTACTTTCCTCCTTTGAGGGAGGAGGATTAAGGTGGGGGTGAAAAATTGAAAGGAGAAGTAATAATGCAAAAAATTAAACGATTTTTACTGATAGGAATAATAATCTCGATTTTATTTTCTAGCTTAATGGTCATTACTGCCGAAGAAATGACTGCTGAGGAGATAATTAACCAGAGAGATAATAATGAATATATTGAATCAATTAAAGCAGAAGCAGAAATGATCATCGTCAGTGGAGGTCGAAGAATAACTAAAACTATGCTTATTTTGAGTGACAAAAAGAGCGCTTTAATTGAGTTTACTAACCCCGGAGATAGGGGAACAAAATTTCTAAAAAGAGAGGATAATTTGTATATGTTTTTTCCTGATGCTGAAGAAACAATTGAAGCGTCCCCTCATATGTTAAACCAGGGGATGATGGGGAGTGATTTTTCCTTTCAAGATATCATGGAATCAGATAAATTAACCGATCTATACGATTTTAAAATTAT
>NZ_PFKO01000278.1:0-6252 GCF_002784285.1 Candidatus Infernicultor aquiphilus | reverse complement strand
CTTCGACCCATAAATAATATTCTTGTTCTGGATATCCATACCTTTAAAAAGTAAATATTCTCGAAAAGAAAAAGGAGTTACTTCTATACTCCAAGCTCTTCCCCTTAAAGAAGTATGGATCTCTAAAGGCATCATCCTCGAGGAAGAACCACTTACCAAGACTTTTATATTCTCCCGTTCAGTGATTCTCCGACAAAATCTTTCCCAACCTTTAATATTTTGTATCTCATCGAAGAGGAAGATCATCTCTTTTTCTTTGACCTCGCTCCGATTAGCTCCAGTAAGGCGAGGCTTTAACTCCAGAAAAACTTCTTTTAACTTTTCGAAATCTTTTATTTCAAAATCGGCCAGTCTTTCATCTTCAAAATCTAGATATAATGCTCGATCTTTATATTTCTTAAATAAATCATATAAGATATAAGTTTTACCGCTTCTCCTTACTCCATAGAGTATTATTACTTTATGGAGAGGGAGTCTTTTATTCTCAGAGACATCAAGGGAAGCAGAGAAATAAGGTACTATACTGTAATCCGACTCCCTATCGGTCATCTGGCCTCCTTGCTTTATTATCACTTGGATGGCCATACTCACTCATCTGGTAAGAACCGTTAGGGTCTCCCGAGTTGCCGTATCCTAACTGTGTGTAACATGCCAAGGTCTTAGACCCCGAGGAAGTCTTGATAATCTTACCATAACGATTACCAAAATATAGCTTTCTGCATCGGTCACCACATCAGCCTTCCTAACTTCATGGTGCTTTCGGGGCTCAATCCCTTCAGACATATGCTTTCGGCCTGCTACCTTGTTTGCCTACGCTTAAAGATAATAGTTACCTACTATCCTCCAAGGCTAACTACTGGTGGCTGGTTAAGCCTTACCAGACGGGATTCCCACCCGCTATATGATACGACCTTGCTCGGCCGCACGACCAATCTACCAATTAAGAAAAAGAAAAGTAGACAATCTACCAGTCGGAGAAAATACAGAGACAGAGAATAAATTACTCATCTTGTTCTTTTTATAAAACCATATTACACTATTTTTATCCTTCTGACAAGGAAGATTGTGGTTAGAAAAAGACGGGCTTGATGAATTGAACCTCTACCTTAATTCATAGACAGGCGAGACGCCTGTCCTACGATTGAGGAGAGTAAAAAGTAGCTTGTCCCCTTTTTTATGCTTGATTTTTTATTTTAAACCGTATATAATTTAATCGTAGTTCAATAAAATACGGTAAATTATTAAAATATTATTTAATTATTTACTATTTTTTAGGAGGTAATTTTGATGCAAAATATCTTTTCGCTGCAGAATCCCTGGCGAATTCAGCCAGGATGGCGGCTTACCGGTCTCGCTCCACGAAGAATTCAGCCATTAATCTTAAATTGGATAGATGAACCAGAAATTTTAGTTATTAGGGGCGCTCGTCAAGTAGGAAAAACTACTTTGATTAAACAAATAATTTATGAGCTAATCCATAAAAGAGGAGTGAACCCAGAAAATATTTTTTATTTTTCTTTTGATGAACGAGATTTGCGGAATTTAGTTTTACAAGAGCCAAAATCAGTATTTAATTTTATCCATCAACAAAGGATAGGAAAAGATAGAGTTTTTATATTTTTCGACGAAATACAAAAAGCTCCGCAAATACTTGAGACTTTAAAGATATATTATGATTCAAATAAGGATTTTAAATTTATTATGACTGGATCGTCCAGTTTAGAGTTAAGTAAAGGTATTAGCGAGTCTTTATTAGGTAGAGTAATAAATTTTCAACTCTATTCTCTCACCTTCCAGGAACTTTTAAGTTTAAAGGCATCAGCAACTCTAATTAAATTTTTGCCAGAATTAAGAAGAGAATTAGAAGATTTTCTTCAGAACTTTGTCGGCTATAAACGTAATAAGCAAAATATAGATTATGATTATGAGAGATTAAAAAAAGTATTTTCTAAATTAAATTTCTATAAGGATGAAATAATGATTCAATTCAATGAATATCTACTGCAAGGAGGTTATCCGGGGGTGGTAAAGAAACAAAGATTTATGTCAGAAATGGTATTAAGAAATATAAAACAAGTCTACATAGAAAGAGATATTATTGAGACTTTAAAGATAGAAAAACATTTTGCTTTTTCTCAGCTTTTAGAGCTCCTTTCTTACCAGATCGGAAGTTTGATTAACCTTGATGAGTTGGGCAGAAACTTGAATATTTCATTCTCTACTTTAAAGAATTTTTTAAATATCTTAGAAAAAACTTATATAATAGAACTTCTACAACCATATTTTACAAATCAAAGAAAAGCAGTTAGAAAAAATAGAAAGATTTATTTTTTAGATACCGGATTTCGTAATGCTTGTATTGGTTTAATTACTTCTCCCTCTAATCCGAATGAGATTGGACATTTAGTAGAAAATATAACTTTTAATGTTTTAAAAAAAGTAAATTCTTATTTGTTTGCGGAATCTATTCAGTTCTTTTTTTATCGCACTTATGATGGTGGAGAGATAGATTTTTTAGTAAAAAAGGGGGATGAAATTTTCCCAATAGAGGTTAAATACCAAAATTTCATTAAAGAAAAGATTCCCACGGTGATGAAAAATTTTATGAAGGCAAAGGGAAAGGGGTGTCGGAGAGGAATGGTGATAACTAGGGATTTCATGAGTAAAAAAAGTTGTGATTTTGGAGAAATATATTTTATCCCCTTGAGTTTGTTAGTATTGGGGATTTGAAACAGTCGTTAGCGAATAGTGAATAGTCGTTAGTGAAGAAAATACAAAGAATAAATGCAAGAAAAAAATAGCGGATAGTAAAACAGTATCGAGTATCGAGTATATAGTGAGGAAAAAGAAAGAAAAAATGCAAGGTGCGAGGTGCAAGGTGCAAGATAATTCAATCGACCAATCAAATAACAATCGGCCAATCTGCCAATCAAGAAAAAGAAAAGAAAACAATCAGCCAATCTACCGATTAAGAAATCTAACCAACAAAAGTAATACGTAATAGTGGACGATTTTCTATTTTGCTAACTTAATATTCAGTTAATTTTTTTATTATTGAGCTCTCGGAAGCCTTTCAAGACCTAAAAAAGCTATTTTTGGAAATGAAAGAAATATTAAATTGTCAGTATATTTTTCCAGTTGTAATTGATGATATTGTCCTTCACTATAAAGTTATGGTCAGAACAGGATATAACCGCGGCAGTCTTGACCTTTGAGCCTAAGTCGTTGGCCAATCTCTTTAAAGAAGTAATATGTTTTGAAGTGATGGTCATTGAACTTTTTATTTCAAATAAGTGTAGGAATCCTCCTATTTCAATAACTAAATCTACCTCGAGACCATCTCTTGAACGCAAGTAGTACATAGAAGCTCTTTCCCCAAAATGTAAAAACTTCTTTAAAAAATCATTAACAATCATTGTTTCAAATAAATTTCCAAAATGAGGACTCTTAAGCAGAGTATCAGCATCATGAAACCCTAATAAATAAGTACATAGTGCGGTATCGCCAAAATATATTTTAGGACTTTTTACTATGCGTTTGCCAATGTTTCGGTAATAAGGATAAAGAAGGTATAGTTGATGTGCTGTTTCCAAAAGAGAAAGCCATCTTTTGGCAGTAGGCACGCTAATTCCAATATCCCGGGCAACCTCAGATAGGTTGAGAATTTGTCCTGTTCTTACCGCACAGGCTATTAAAAATCTTTCAAACTGACTGAGATCACCTATGTTCGATAAATTTCTGATATCTCTTTCTAAATAAGTAGTAATATATGAACTGCACCAAAGTTTTCTATCCACTTTTTTGTTAGTAGCAATTTCGGGGTAAAATCCCCGCATCATGACTTCGTTAAGAGAAATTTTCCGGTCAAATTTATTGGTTAGATCTAGTCTTTTTATCCAGGTGGAAATATCCTGAGCATCACGGGCATTATCAACTCTTTCTGAAAGAGAAAAAGGCAAAAGAAATAAGATTGCTGCCCTACCGGCTAATGATTGGGTGATACTTTGCATAAGCGTAAAATTTTGGGAACCGGTAAATAACCATTGACCGGGCTTGCGGTTTTCATCTATTCTGGTTTTTATATAAGATAATAATTCAGGTACATATTGAATTTCATCTATGATTAGAGGCGGGCGATATTGATTTAAAAAACTTATGGGGTCCTCTTTCGCCCTAATTCTTATATCAGGATCTTCCAAGCTTACCAAGGTGCGGGTTTTGGAAAAGAGCATTTTAAATAGAGTAGTCTTTCCTGATTGGCGCGGACCGGTAACCACGATAGCCGGAAAAGTTTTAATTGCTTTAAGGATCGTTTTTTCTAATATTCGAGCCTTTAGTTTCATATTTTTTCGTGCCTTCTAAATAATTAACCAATATATCAATTCACCAATTCACCAATTGACCAATTGACCAATTAAGATAAGAATAAAAATTAGGAAATTAATTCACCAATTGAGCAATAAAGTGATATTTCTAAGTTTATTGTTATTATCTTCATTTTTATTGTTTTATTATAACCCTTAATATTTAATATTGCAAGTTAAATATGCGGGGTAAATTATTAGCGTAGAGCATATAGCTCTTCCTCTCCCCTGTTTTCTGATCAGTCTTTTCTCAAGTAGATTGCTTAAATCTTTACTTGCTTGTCCAGGAGATATATTATTATCGGTAACTTCTTTTAATATAGGTTCGGGTAAATCTTCTTCTCTGTAGATCTGAAAATAAAAATATAGTTTGTCTTTGTGTTTTTCTAAGATTGATCTTTCTTGGAAGGGCGTATGCAATACGCCCCTACCGTATTCATCTTTGCTCATTTTAATGGTAGATTTACCTACTCTTTTGTAGGGTGGTCTCCCGATCAGCCAATTGACCAATCAAAGAGAATCTACCAATCTACCAATCGGCCTATCGGCCGATCAAGAAAAAGAAAAGAAAACAATCGGCCAATCTGCCAATCTGCCGATCAAGAATAATCTTTCAATCAGTCAATTGGATAATCTAACAGTCAGCTATTAATTATTTTTAAGGACGTTTTCTATGTTAATTATTTTAATATTTTTTGGGATATTTTTATATTTATTTATTTCTTTAGTTAATTCCTCCGGGTTGTTGGTAGAAAGTATGATTATTTTTTGGTCGGAGAGATTATTTTCGCTTGAGTATTGGGATAGGAAATTTTCCATAGAAATAGTCTGGTGACCTAAGAATTTTTCTTTAGATGGATCATCACTTATAATTGCATTTAGTTTTAAGGGAGTACTTATTCCGGCATAGTAGGTAATTTCAGCCAGTTGACCAGTGCCATAAATATTTACCGTTTTTTCTCCTTGTTGGTAGAGTTTTATTAAGTAAGCAGTAAGCAGATCTTTAGTATAATGATAATAATGGAGGGTTTCCTGGAAACGGGTATACATCAGTCGGCTGACATTGGCTATACCTTGAGGGGTAATAAGGTAGAGGAGCTTTCTTCCGGTATCTTTTTTGGCTTTAATCCAGCCCCGGCTAATTAAATTCTTTAAGATAGAATTAGTTAAACCTAAAGAGATGTCGAGTTTGTGGGCTAAGGAACGCTGGGATAAATTTGGATTTTCTTTTAACTCTAGTAGAGTGTTTAGTTCGTGTTGGGACATATGGACTCCATTTTTTCTACATCAACGCTCAAGCAGGCTTCAACTGCTTCATATATATTTTTGATAAGCTCTTCCCAGTTATCTCCTTCTGTTAAACAACCTGGAATTGCTGGAACTTCTGCCCAATAACCGCTTTCTTCTGCTTGGTGAATTATTACTTTAATTTTCATATTATTTAATAACTTCCTGATTCAAATTTCCTTTTATAAATTATTGTAGGAATAAAGCATTAGCAATGATTAATTGATTATTTTATGTTCAGGATGTGAACTTAAGAAAATTATACTGTAAAAGAATTGTGATGTCAAATGAAATAAGTTACGAGACGTAAGGTGCAAGATGCAAATTGAGACTGCTTCGCTCCCTGCGGGAGTTCGCAATGACATTTAGGGAAAAGAAAGAAAGATAGATTCTTATTACTCGTTTTCGCGAGTACAAGTCTTCACTAGTACAAGTTTCCTGGGAATAACAGAGGAGAAGATGAACTAAGCGAGTTATTCTAAATTAAGCTCAATTTGAAGGACTGTGTTAATATCAGCCATAATATCAGGAGAAAGTTCAGTAATTTTTTCACCGAGCTCCTCTTTGCCAATAGTAAAAATAGAGTCTGCTTGAAATTTTG
>NZ_PFKO01000269.1:6103-6342 GCF_002784285.1 Candidatus Infernicultor aquiphilus | reverse complement strand
CAGAAAGGTTGGAAAAACCAAACGATTATCAAAGATAACATTTAATGAATTTTCTAATAAACCAACAACTGTTGGTAGCACAAAAATACCACTTGGTAAGTATGATACAACACTACAAAAGAAACACAAAAACGAACTTATGAAATCTGAATATGATGGTAGAAAGACAACTGTTCCATACGGCAAAGCCAAATATTTGTTAAAAGAACTACGTGAAGAAAATCCAAAACTGATATTGT
>NZ_PFKO01000269.1:0-6032 GCF_002784285.1 Candidatus Infernicultor aquiphilus | reverse complement strand
ATAACATATAAAGGGACAACATTAATAAGCACATTGGCTAAAGCCAGAAGTCCACTACTTAGATTAAAATAAATTCCCTCTTTTTCCTGACGCCTAGGCCTAGATAGTTCATCAATATCTTTAATCATTAAGGAAAGCCAGTAGGCAGTAGTGTGCATTTCTTCGGATGGTAAAGATATTTCACCAAAACCGATATTTTCATGAGTATAAAACTTTATCTTTTTATATCGAGTAGACCTGGTAGTAATAGCCACTTCCCCATAAGCATGTTCCAGATCTAATTCTTCATTCTTCTCAAATAGATCTAAAACTTTTATATTGGTTTCCGTCTGAGCAACAGTATAATAATTAACCCTAACCTTCTCTGCATAGGCCTTCTGGCTTGGATAATCTAACTTATTGATAGCATATTGTTCGCCTTCGTGAAGGTAAATAGCCCCTTCGTATATAACAGTAGGCACACTTGCTCGATCTACTTCTCCGATAACCTGTTCTTGCTGATTGGTAGTATCTATAATGACAAAATTATCCATCGAGGTACTGCGTAAGCTTATCTCATCAGTAGGATAAACCTCGCTCATCCAATACCATTTCTTCTCTACATAATGAAGTACGCCTTCCTTCTCTAAATACTTCAAAATATCCGGGAGCTTTTTGGTTCCAAAATCTTCCCCTTCTTCGAAGGGCAATTCAAAAGAAGCACACCGAATATGACTAACTAAAATACTTAAATTATTGGGGTCAATAACTGCACTCTCTGGTGATTCTCCAAAAAAATAATCAGGATGCTTTATCACAAACTGGTCTAAGGGGTTACTGGAGGCAACTAAGATAGC
The DNA here is from genome assembly GCF_002784285.1 of Candidatus Infernicultor aquiphilus. Classification (NCBI taxonomy): domain Bacteria; kingdom Pseudomonadati; phylum Atribacterota; class Candidatus Phoenicimicrobiia; order Candidatus Pheonicimicrobiales; family Candidatus Phoenicimicrobiaceae; genus Candidatus Infernicultor; species Candidatus Infernicultor aquiphilus. Next base: position 5,196 of record NZ_PFKO01000269.1, on the reverse strand, counting down.
CAGGGAGGTATTAGAGCGGCGCCCAGCTCTTCCGGCCTGCTGCCAGGTACTGGAAATAGTCCCCGGATATCCAGCCATAAAACAGACATCCAGCTGACCGATATCTATGCCTAATTCTAAAGCATTGGTGCTTACCACTCCTTTGATATCCCCATCTTTTAACCCCTTTTCTATCTCACGCCTTAAATTAGGCAAATATCCCCCTCTATAACCTCTTATAATATCTTTAGGTCTCCCGGTTTTTTCTAAAAATTCCTTTAAATAACTGGTCAAAACCTCCGTAGTTAGACGACTTCGAGCAAAGACAATGATTTGAAGATCATAATTTAAAAAATAAGCTACAAAACGCGCGACTTCTTTAATTAAACTCTTCCTAATTCCTAATTCTTTATTAATTACCGGAGGATTATAAAATAAAAAATGTTTTTCTCCCTGAGGAGCACCATTATTATTAACTAAAACAAAATCTTCTCCGACAATTTTCTGAGAAAGCTCCCGAGGATTAGCTATAGTTGCTGAACAACAAATAAACTGAGGACTCGAACCATAAAAGCGACAAATTCTCTTTAATCTTCTTATCACATTAGCTAAGTGGCTTCCAAATACCCCCCGATAAATATGAATTTCATCGATTACTACATATTTTAAATTTCGGAATAGTTCCAGCCATTTAGTATGATGAGGTAATATCCCCAAATGTAACATATCTGGATTAGTTACCACAATATGACCTTGCTTGCGGATAGCCTGCCGAGCAGAAGAAGGAGTATCTCCATCATAAGTATAAGTCTTAATCCCTTCATCTAAGGCAGAAATTAATTTATATAACTCACTTAATTGGTCTTGGGACAAAGCTTTAGTGGGAAATAAATAAAGTGCTCGACTATTTTTATCTTTTAAAATAGAATCCAAGACCGGCAGATTATAACAAAGAGTTTTACCGGAAGCGGTGGGGGTCACCACTACCACATTATTCTTGTTCCTGATCAATTTTAAGGCAGAAGCCTGGTGAGAATAAAGTTTGGTAATGCCTTTCTCTCTCAAAATATGTACTAATTTATCCTCTATCCATTCAGGAAAATCTTCATAAACCCCTGACTTAGCCGGAATATGTTTCCAAACAGTAAGACAAGAACTTACTCGATTATACTTCTTTAATTCATTTAAGATTTTTTCTACTGGCATATATTAAAACCTATCGTCTTTTCCACTCCTTCTCTATTAGAAAGGTCATATCCTGCTGCAAAGGCATGACAGGTATCGAAACATATTCCTATTCTCTTTCTATCTTTCGCCCCTTCCATCATCCTCTGTAACTGCCCCAAAGTATAACCCAAATGTGTGCCCGAACCAGCCGTATTCTCCAATAATATCATTGTCTTTAAATTTAAATCTGCACTCTTTTCCAAAATAATATTAAGGGCTCTAATGATTCTTTGAATTCCATACTCTTCTCCCCTATCAATATGAGCTCCAGGATGGGTAATTAAATAAGGGACAGCTAACAAAAGATTAGCCCTCTTCATCTCTTCTATAAAAGAATTAATTGATTTAAAATAGAGTTCGTCTAAAGGAGAAGCTAAATTAATTAAATAGGAGGTATGAATAAAAACTGGGTCAATATCAAGGATAGAATTCTTTAAATTTCTTTTAAATCTTTTAACTTCCTCTTGATCTAATATCTTCTCCTGCCAGGTAGCAGCATTCTTAGAAAATATCTGCATAGTATTACAACCTAATTCTTCTGCTCGAATAACTGAATTATCTATCCCCCCGGCAATAGAAACATGACATCCAATCTTCAAAAATTACTCCCTTTTCTTCAATATATCTCTCAGGTCAGGTCCACAATTGTAGACCCCTTCTCATTATTTTAACTGATAAATTTTATAATGCCCTGCTGATTGTAGCATTAGCCAGATTTCATTAAAAATATTATTAGTAGCTTTTTTACCTTGTTTAATATAATATTCCACTGCTTCCTTTTTAGTCAAACCTATTCCTTCTTCCACCACTAAAAATAATTTACCCTTATAATTATACTTTCTATTGCTTTTATTATTTATCCGTTCATTCAAAGAATCGCAAAACATCTGATTCGCTTCGGTTAAATAATCTTTTTTATCTTTATGCTTACGATCATAATTTTTATCCTTCTCCCGTTTCTTCATTAATTGAACTAACCCCCAAGCAGCTTTTGCTTCTTCTTTGTTATAATAAACCTGAGTAAGTTCAAGATTTAAATCATCGGTACAAATACAAGATGGTTCTCCTTGGATAGGATCACCCAATCTAACCAAATGAAAATCCTTTTTATTTTTTTTATTATATTCTTTTAAAAAAGTTTTATAAATCTCTTTTTCTGAAATTTTATACTCTGTCTCGGTCTCTGGGTCAAATTTGCTTTCTTTAACTGACTTATTAGGAAGCATTTTCTATTATTCCTCCAAATAATATAAAATATTTAGCTGTTCATTAAGAACGTTCAATAACAGTATTTTATAAACTAATTATTTAATATGGATATCTTTTCTCCCCTCCCATGTCTATTTTGTTTTTCAATAACAAAAATAAAAAAACTGGTATCATAAAAAGGTGAATGCAATTTAATAAAGTTTTATTTTTGTAATTATAGCATATAGAGGCAATCTTATTAAATACTTATTTATCTTTTCTTTTTATTTCTCTCTATTCCCTCTTTCCCTTACGCCTAGCGAATAGATTAAATTATCTTCTCCTATTTATTTCTCTTCTATCTTTATCTTTATCTTTATCTTTTATTTGACTGAAAACTAAAAACCAATAACCGATAACTTATTTTTATTAATTTTTAATAAAAAAAGAGGATTTTTGAAATTTTTATAGAATGTTATTTATATACGGTTTTTTAAGAAGAAATGTTAGCGTGGATTGGTGGCGAATTTGACTCAGAACATTTTGACCCAGATGAAATTACTTTTGATGACCCTGCTGAACGTTTTAAAATGGCCTTTGGTATTTGTAGAAACTGTATAAATAGAGCAGAATTGGATCATAAAGAAAAAAAGAATTATATTAAATATTTTTTTGATAAATATATTGCAAATGACCCCGACTATTTCCGAGAATATTATAGTTATACTCTAAGAGAGATATGCTACTCAAGAGATGATTTGGAATATTGGAAGAAACTGCTCAAACCTCATTTACCTAAGAATCTACCGGATAGCAGCCAATGGTGTAAATATTATCAGGCGAAGGAGACTTTAAAAATTCAACTTCACATCTTAGACTTACTTGACGATAAAAAGGAATTCTATGATTTAATAAAGAGACATTATCATCAGGACCAGGAATTTTGCCTTTATTATGCCAGTCGTTTAGAAAAAGACGGTAGGAGTAAAGAAGCAATTATAGTTGCGGAAGAAGGTCTTGGCCTTTTTCCTGATCATTTGTCCATAGAAATACGTAGATTTTTAAATAGGTTTTATAAAAAGCATTCTCCGGAGAAATATAAACAAAACCTCATAAACCTTTTTATTCAAGATAGAAACTGGAATGATTACGAAAGACTGAAAAAAATTTGTTCTGAGGAAGATTGGAAAAAGATACTTTCTATAATCATAAATGGTCTCTCAAAAGATAGATTTGGCAGTAAAGATACAATCATTAACATCTATCTAAAGGAGCGAATGTTTGAACAGGCGCTCAAGCAGGTTCTTGCTAAAAGAAGTCTTTTTACTCTGAATATGTATCATAAAGATCTATCGGAAAAATTCTCTAAAAGATACTTCGATGCTTATAATGAACTACTCATCCCTTTTGCTGACAGTAAGACGGGCAGACCGCACTATAGAGAGGTTATTAAGTATTTGAAACAGATGAAAAGAATAAAAGGCTTTGAAGATGAATTCAGTAAAGTGGTGAACTTACTTAAGACCAAGTATGCAAATAGACCTGCTTTTTTGGATGAGATAAAAGATATGTAGAATATAGATAATTTTACAAAAGATATTTTTTATTTTTATTTACTCGTTATCTAAAGGGTTTATTAAAATTTTATAGAATATAAATTACATATAACTTTAGAAATGTTATTACTCTTTTTGATAAAAAATTTATATTATGAGAAGGAGAATCAATATGAGAAAGAAATCTAATCTAATATATCAATTTAAGATTACCCTAAAGGATATCAAGCCACCCATTTGGCGGCGGATACAAGTTCCTAAAACCTATACTTTTTGGGAACTACATGTAGCTATTCAAGATGCTATGGGCTGGTATGATTGTCACCTCCATGAATTTAAATTAATTAACCCCTTAACCGATACAGAGATCAACATAGGGATTCCAGACGAAGAGTATGAAGATTACGAAGTTCTTCCAAGTTGGAAACAAAAAATAGCAAATTATTTTATTTTAGAAAATCAAGGGGTTAATTATATCTACGATTTTGGTGATTATTGGAAACACAGAATAACCTTAGAAAAGATGCTCCCTAGAGAAAAAAACATTACTTATCCCAGATGTATTGAAGGAAGAAGAGCTTGCCCTCCTGAAGATTGTGGTGGGCCTGATAATTATAATGATTTTTTAGAAAGTATAAGAAATCCTAATGATGAACAACACGAAGAAATGTTAGAATGGGTGGGAGGAGAATTTGACTCTGAGCATTTTGACCCAAATGAGGTTACTTTTGATAACCCAGCTGAACGTTTTAAAATCGCTTTTGGTAAAAAATAAACCATATTCTATGGTTATCTCCCAAAAACTAACTATTTAATACAACATATTTAACTTAAGCAGCAAATTTAACTCTAGAGGCCCTTTGAAAACTAAATAACAAAAATAAATGGTTATATAAAAGAGTAGAAAGCTCAGGTATAGGCCTATTCATCAACCCCTTTATCAATCTCTTACAGTTTATGGCCGAGATCTTAAACCCTAACCACACCTTTGAACGTACTTCTCCCCTTACCGGAAGATGATCTATCTTGTACCTCCTCCTTAGTACCGAAGGGAGACCCTGTTGACCCGACTTTGACAGTTGATTTTTTAAGATCCCTGATTTTATGCTGGTTTTCAAGGATTATGCAAAAATCGTTTTCACTAGGTAGTGTTTTTCCAAGACAAAAACTTAGGTAAATTTCTAAATCTCATTTAGCTGCATCTCCTATAAACAGATACCAAACTTTTTAAATCTATCTATCTTAA
>NZ_PFKO01000089.1:0-6334 GCF_002784285.1 Candidatus Infernicultor aquiphilus | reverse complement strand
TTCATTTTTTAAAGATAGTCTTTTCTTAAGGGATACCAAACATCCAATACTTTAGTATCTGACTCTAAAGCTATCGCTTCGTGCTCAAGGTTAGTATGATGCATGATGGGGTCTCATTTTCCATTTTCATACTACAAACAGACAATTTCTGAGTTCAATATGGATTGAATCGATTTGACCATGGTTGTCGGTTTACCAACCTTCAACTTGTCTACCAGCTCAAAATATTCGAGACAGGTAGTACAGGCCAATATCTCAACACCCTGCTCTTCCAACCGTTTGAGATGGCCCAGAACATGCGAGTCTTCACAAACCAGACGGACTCCGGTATTCCAAAAAACCAGGGTCTCAGGTTTCTCTTTGCTCTCCCCGAGTAAGCGTAAAAAGTTGGCCATAAGCATTGTACCGAGCTGGTCATCACCTCTCCCCAACCCCTCAGATTGGATTAAGAAAACTTTAGACGGCATATTTAACCTCCATCATGATTTTAAGGGCTATTTATTGTTCCGTTTCTATTAATATTTAATCGATTTTTCCTTACCCTTCACGTTTAGCTAAAAGAGCGGCACCTAGAGCTCCTATAATTTGTGGCGAATCTGGACCTATCAGTTCCGTGCTTAATTTTTGGTTCAACAGCCTACTCAGGCACTTGTTAAGTGATGCCCCTCCGGCAAAAACTCCTTTTTCCTTTAAGCCAACTCTTCTTACCATAGTCACTATGCGGGTTACTATCGCCTCATGTAAGGCTAAGGCGATGTCGCCGGGCTTTTCTCCTTTTGCGATCAGGGAAACTACTTCGGATTCTGCGAATACGGTGCACAAGCTATTAATGGTGATTTTTTTAGTGGCGCTTAAAGCTAAATCCCCAATCTCAGCGATGCTTACCTCCAGATTATGGGCCATGACCTCCAAAAATTTACCGGATCCCGCCGCACAACGATCGTTCATCTCAAACTTGCGCACTTCTCCCTGGTCCGAAAGCAGGATAACTTTGCTATCCTGTCCACCGATATCGATCACCGTATAACACTCGGGGAATAGATAGTGAGAGCCGATGGCAAAAGCTTTAATCTCGGAGACCACTTCTCCCTGCAAAACCGGAGCGACCAGGTGGCGACCGTAACCGGTTACCACCAGTCGTTCATAGGATTTGCCAGAAATAAGTTGCAGGCAGCGTGATAAAGAATTCACCCCTGTTTCGATAATAAAGGATTCTTTGATCGCCGTATCAAAGGTTACCAGCTTAATCGTGCGGGATCCCACATCCAGTCCAGCGTACATCAGAGTTTTAGCATCTCCAAAAAAGCTTCAATTCTGGTCTTAAGTTGACCGGCATCCTCGTCGCTATAATCCGTCTCAATTCGTAATAAAGGAATCCCTTCTTTTTCCAAGCGCTGCTCTATTTTGATGGCTTCATTAGCATAGGTATGGCAGAACTGGAGATTATAATGCACCACACCATCCGCCTGGTATTCTTTAGCTAGTTTAACCACGTCGTCCAAACGTTCATCATTCGGAGTAAAGCAGGCGCAATGGATATTCATGTAACGGTCAGCGATTGCTTTAATCTGTTCGTCAAGATTGCCTGGAGTAGGTTTAACCAGATCGCTGAAGAAGCGGGTGCCAGTGCACGATTCCTCGCAAATTACCACTGCTCCGGCCGATTCGAGGATATGATGCAGTTTCCAATTGGGGATCGCCATGGGGCTGCCGGATATCAGGATACGAGGAGCACTGGCTGGGGCCACACCTTGACCCACAGCAACCCTTTTATCCAGTTCATCACAAAGGGCGTTCAACATCTGGGTATCTCGCTTAACATCATCATAGAAAGAAACCTGGGTGGCCAGTAAAGCATCCTTGCCGCTGACGGGTACCGGCCTAACTCTACGTAAGTTATAGAGTCGTTGCAGGGCAAGGCTGCGCTGGTTCACCATATCAATAGCCTGGCCGAGCTTTTCCGCTGTAATTTTATTGCCAGTCAATTTCTCAACAACATCCTTAAAGGCCAGGACTTCGCCCTGCCAGAGCTGGCGACTTCGCTCGGTCTTCTTATTTGGTACTTCCATCACATAGACCGGCTGGTACTGATTCAGAATCTCGAACATCTTCTTCTTACCATCGCAGGTAGTTTCGCCTACTATCAAGTGGCTGGACTGGACGTAAGGGCAGACACGTCCCAGTTTGAAGCCAAAGGAAGATTTAATAAGGGCACAGGTGTTGCGAGGGAGTACTGCCTCCGCCATGGGGACGGAGAATTGCGTCCCGGCGCACAGCCCCACCGGAATCCCATCGGCTGCCCAGACTAGTTCTTCTGGAACAAAGACGCAATAAGTCGCAACTATTTTACCGCCATTTTTAGCGTGTTCCCGGAGTTCTTTTATTCGGATGCCATGAATATCGCCTACCACAAAATCATAAAAACCCATTCCCGCTGGACGGTTTTTCTGGGAAAGATAGACCTCTTGAAAAATCGGCCCCAAAGCATTCAAAAGTATATCATGGGATTTTAGATTTATATTTAAATCGGCCCACATCTGGACATTATCGTTAGCCATTTAAAATCATCTCCTTCAAAATTCTTCTCAAAATAAAAAGCGATGGGCAGAGTCATTATGATCTAGATAACTTTTTTATCAAATTCCTGCACCTTTACTAAACTCCTCTTTACCTTTACTAAAAAACGCACTTTCTATTTCTTTTTTTCCTCTTATCTATGTGTTCGTCTATATGCCTTGTAATTCCTTCTAATGTTTCCAATTTTTTAATCCTTTCCTTTAGCTTCTCTTGCTCTTTCATAACAAAACGAATAGCATCAGCTATAGGGTCAGGTAGTTTGCCATGTTCTAATGCTTGAATTTCCTTGGCACTAAATCCCAAACCAATCCTACCAGGAACTCCTACTACTGTTGTATTGGGAGGGGCATCAGTAACCACCACCGAGCCCGCACCTATTCTTGCATTATCACCAATATTTATTGCACCCAAGACTATTGCTCCCGTACCAATCACAACATTATTTCCCAGAGTAGGATGACGTTTCTTTTTTTCTAAACTTGTTCCGCCTAAAACCACTCCTGAATACATCAAAACATCATCGCCAATTTCGGTTGTTTCACCTATCACTACACCCATACCATGGTCAATAAAAAATCTTCTTCCGATTTTGGCTCCGGGATGTATTTCAATATCAGTAATATGACGATTAATATGCGAAATTATGCGGGCAATGGTATACATTTTCTTTCTGTAAAACCAATGGGCAATTCGATGAAGCCATATTGCATGAAGCCCAGGATAACAAAGAACTACTTCTAATGTGTTCTTCGCTGCCGGATCTTTAGCAAATATATTTTGAATATCTTCTTTTAAAGTCTTGAACATTAATAATGAACCTCCATTGCCCTTAACGGACAGGCAGGTAGACATAATTCACATGCAATACATTTATTTTCGTAAAAATGAACTTTTCGGGTATGCGAGTCAAGAATAAGAGCTTGGGTCGGACAAACTGTTATACAAACACCACAATGAGTACATCTGGTACTATTTTGGATAATACCTTGTGACAGTGATTGAACTATTACCCCTAATTCTTTGAGATAATTTATTCCTTTATTATAGTTTCCCTCTTCCCCGGAAAGGCCTAATATAAGAAGCCCTTCTTCTTTAGGTATAATATATGCTTTTAGTATATTAAATTCTAAATCAAAGTATTTTACCAGGTTGCAAACAATGGGCTGGTCAGCTAACCGGTGAGGAAATTTCAAAACAATTCTTTTTGAAATCATTTACTTCTCCTATCTGAAGATGTAGGGCTATGGTTAGGAAAATAACTTTTCCTTTTAGCCCTACATCCTTTTTATCTGTTATTCAATTGGTCTTTCTTTTAGTAATTTAAAGGTCAGCCCTGACTCCGGTCCAGGCAGTGATGCCACAGGCTCAGTTAATAGAAACTGCCCCTGTTTAATCCAGTCTTTTAAAATTTCAGCAATCTCTACTGCTTTTGAATAACTGGAAAGCGATGCGGTGGGAACTTCTTTATCTTGAACAACGATCTTACCGCTTTTAAGCTCCTCATAAGAGACCTCGCCAAGCACCCCTGGTTTAACCTGCGGATATGCTTCGCTGTAATCAACAATTGGAGCATAGATATCTTTATCCTTAATTGCGGTATAGCGTAAGATTTCTTCATTCAAAATAGGGATAGGTATCCCCACTCCTACTGTGAGTGTTGTTCCATATCCCTGGAAACTCGTTCCCCGCAACCACTCAGGTTTCATCTGTTTTAGATCTCCAATCACAGCTAATGTACCTGCCAGAACACATGGAGTATCGTTATCCTTTCTTTTAGCTGTCGGATTATGCTGCGTTCCCTGCCAGGCCACATAACCCACTCCGCCGCCAAGAAATATCTTAGTTCCAAGTCCAATAGTTATATATAACGGATCATTCAATAGTGGAGAAAGTTGACCAGCACTACAATAGTTAGCATTACCTAATCCAGGCTTTAGGGCACCCATATAAGTATAGATGAGCTTATTAGAAAGATTAACTGCAACATTGTAGTTCTGATAAACATTCCTCGGATTAAAAAGCACAGCCTCATTAACATCTTTAATGTTTATCCAGGTTTCCAATTTTTTTCTTGGATAACAATCAGTACCATAGGCAGTGGCAGTAAGTTTTATATCCTTACCTGCGACAAACTCTTCAATTACATGTCCACCTCCGTATTCAAACTTGCCAGGATAAACTCTATTCCGAGGGTCATTATCAGGAAGTTGAGTACAGCCAAGATAGATATCCACCGCAGCAAAACCACAATAAGCCGGGACATCGTTTAAATAACAGGCCCCTCCTCCCAGTTTTATTCTTGGTTTTGCATGGCCAATATTGATATATGTCCCACTTGAACACATCGGGCCAAATGTCCCTGTAGTTACTACATCTATCTCTTGAGCTGCTTCTTCAACTCCTTTTTCCTCCACAATATTAATTATCTCTTCTGCCGTTACTACAACTACATCTCCCTTTGATATTTTTTCATTAATTTCAGTTATTGTTTTAGTCATTTTGATGTTTCCTTTCTTTTTTTACCACGAAAAATTACAATTACACTACCACATTTCTTTATACTCTTAACTTGCTCCTAAGAGCAGATTTTTCATTATTTATGCCCCAACCGGAGCCATCCATGATCCATAACATTTCCACCACGCCTCCTAAATACAAATTAGCACGGATATAAATGTCACATAAATGTATATCTTTATATTTGTATAATCGTATCATTGGAAAAGTTCAGTAGAAAGATAGCGATCACCTAAATCAGGAAGAATTACCACAATAAGTTTACCCTTGTTTTCTTTCCGTTTAGCTACCTCTATTGCTGCCCATACTGCTGCTCCTGAAGAAATGCCTGCAAATATCCCCTCTTCTTTAGCAAGTCGCCTAGCACAAATCATAGCTTCCTCATTAGTTACTTTGATTATTTCATCAATAATATCCCTGTTTAAAACACCTGGCACAAAGCCAGCACCAATCCCTTGAATCTTATGTGGACCAGGTTCTCCACCAGAAAGAACAGGAGAATTAGCAGGTTCAACAGCAATAGCTTTAAATGATGGTTTCCTCTTTTTTATTACTTCAGCTACACCTGTAATTGTCCCACCAGTTCCTACTCCAGAAACAAGAATATCCACTTTACCATCTGTATCTTCCCAGATTTCTAAAGCTGTAGTTTTCCGATGAATCTCAGGATTAGCAGGATTATTAAATTGTTGAGGCATAAATGCTTTACAATTCTTTTTCACAATTTCTTCTGCCTTTTTAATTGCTCCTTTCATTCCTTCACTACCTGGAGTTAAAACTATTTCAGCGCCAAATGCCTCAAGTATTTTCCTTCGCTCAATACTCATTGTATCAGGCATCGTAAGAACTAATCTATACCCCTTAACCGCACAAACAAAGGCTAAGGAAATGCCCGTATTTCCACTTGTTGGCTCAACAACTATAGAATCTTTTTTCAGAAGACCTTTTTTCTCTGCTTCTGTAATCATACTTACTCCAATTCGGTCCTTTACACTTCCAGTGGGATTAAAAAATTCAAGTTTTCCGACAATTTCTGCCTTTACATCCTTGGTTATTTTACTCAATTTTACTAATGGGGTATTTCCCATTAACTCAGTTATATTATTTGCAATTTTAGTCATTTTATTTCCTCCTTTTCCTTTTTAGTCATCAAATTTTCCATCAAATGTAATACATTCGATCTTTTTGCTTGGATAATTTCTTCTTTTGCATTTTAACCATATCTTTTAAGGTTACTGAA
>NZ_PFKO01000281.1:0-1216 GCF_002784285.1 Candidatus Infernicultor aquiphilus | reverse complement strand
TTCAGCTGGATTAAGCGTTTGATAAATTGCCATCAATTCTTCTTTTTCTTTCTTGGATATTTGATCGGACTCTATTAGCCGGCGATAAGGAGTCTTCGCTTGACCGTATTTTCTTTTAATCTTTCCGCCGATTCGCTCCTTGTTTTCCAATTTAATTACTGGCTGAAAAAAATTCTTGTATAATCTCAGTTCATTCCGGTAAAGATTATTCAAGCAATCTTTTTCTTCTTTCGTATCATAACGGAGATAGCCAATTACCTGCCGAATATGCGTGGAATTTTTCTGTTCGATAAAACAATTATCGTTTTTATGATATGGACGGGAACGAGAATATTTCAAACCCTCTTTTTCCGCGTAAGCATAGACGGCGAAGTTTAAAAGGTTAGTTCCATTATCTAGATGAAATTCTTTCCATGCAAATGGCATTCTTTTTCGGCAATCATCCAATCCCGAAAGCGCGCCTGCTTGACCTTTTCCCATTATTGCCTCGCCTTCCTACCAAGAACTGAAAATATCGCAGATAGACAGATTATTGACATATTCTCCCGAAGCGGAGGCGCCACAACTTTCCACAAAGTCCACTTGCATATTGCCAACGATCTTTCTGTCAAAATCAGTGCTGGTTTTAACTGGAATATTTTTAGATGATAAATTCGAGAGACTTTCGGTGTCATTTTAGATGATGTGATGCGAGGACTAGAAAGTTCTAATTTTTTGTGGTAGAATAAAAACATAAAAAATGGGCAAACAAAAATGGAGCAAAACCAAGACACTAATAAAAATATTCGCAATAATGTTGATAGTAATTCTATTTTAACTAAAAATAAAAAATTCAAAAAAAATCAAATAGCGATTATTTCTTTATTTTTAGCTTTAATTTTAATCACTGTCGTTGAAGTTTTTGTTTATTCTTTTCATTCTCAATCTCGTAAAGTTAAAAACATTAATTTTGAAACAAACAATGCAATCCCTAACGAAAATAAACAGGCACAAAATCTGGAAGCTCTAAAACCATTAGGGGAAACTTATCCTTTATATATAAAAAATGTAATAAGTCGTTCTTTTTCTAATGAAACAAATTTGAGAGATGTGATTAGGAATGATTTATTAAATTATACTTATTCGCCAAATTGGAATGAAGAGAATGTATTATCGCCAAGTCAAAAAGAAAATCTCAATTCTTTTAAGCAAGACTATAAAAAAATTTCTGAAAATA
>NZ_PFKO01000378.1:0-1257 GCF_002784285.1 Candidatus Infernicultor aquiphilus | reverse complement strand
GGATTAAATACATAAGAACGTATCTGACTTCCCCAGGCAATATCTTTCTTTTTTCCTCTAATTTCTTTTAAATCTTTGGCTTTTTCTTGTTGATAATGTTCAAATAACCTGGCCTGTAAAATCTTCATTGCAGTCAATTTATTACTATATTGCGATCTTTCATTTTGACATTGCACTACAATGTTGGTGGGTAAGTGAGTTATTCTAACTGCAGAATCAGTGGTATTAACATGCTGTCCTCCTGCACCGGTGGCTCGATAAGTATCTATCCTTAAATCTGATTCCTTAATTTCAGTCTCTACTTCTTGATCAATTTCAGGGATAACTTCCACCGAGGCAAAAGAGGTATGCCTTCTTCTATTGGCATCAAAAGGAGAAATCCTAACCATACGATGTATGCCTTTTTCTGCTTTTAAATGCCCAAAGGCATAACTTCCATTAACCGTAAAGGTAACATTCTTTATTCCAGCTTCTTCACCAGGTGATATTTCTACTATCTTTGCAATGTACCCATTCTTCTCTCCCCACTTTAAATACATCCGCAGTAACATCTCAGCCCAATCTTGAGATTCTGTACCCCCAGCTCCCGGCCGAATAGTAACTATAGCATTATTGATATCATATTTACCTTCAAATAAAACAATTAATTCTTGTTTTTCAATATCTTTTTCTAAAACCTTGATTTTTTGACCTATCTCTTCCCAAATTTCTTTCTTATCCTCTTCCAGATTAAGTTCTAAAAGTATCATTAATTCTTCTAAGTTATTTTTTAACTCATTAACCTTAGTAATAATATTCTTTAATTCTTTAACTCTTTTTATAATTTTCTGAGCTTTTTCTTGATCAACCCAGAAAGAGCTTTGAGCTATTTCTTTTTCTAATTTTTTTACTTCTTGATCTTTGGTAGATAAGTCAAAGATAAGTCCCCATTTCATTAATTTTCTTCTGAAGTTCTTTTATTTTACTTGCTAATTCTTCTATCATTGATATTCACCTTTCTATCCATTTCCTTCTTCTCTTAATTTTTGTTTCTTAAAACTCCGGTATAGTTTTTCAATTGTATTACTCATTTTTACCACAACAATATTTGTATTTCAATCCACTTCCACAAGGACAGGGATCATTTCTTCCTATTTTTTCTTTCTTTTCCCTTCCTTCTTCCTGCAATTTTTCCCTTTTAACAAAAGATGGATTTATTATTGAATTACTAACCATGGGAGCATGTCTTTCTCTTCTCGCCTGGCTAATACCTCGAGG
>NZ_PFKO01000377.1:0-1199 GCF_002784285.1 Candidatus Infernicultor aquiphilus | reverse complement strand
AGGTTTGAAATTTTTAATTTCTTTTTCCTTTTCCACTACAAAACGAAGCGCTACTGATTGAACTCTTCCGGCACTCAATCCAAAACGAATTTTTTTCCAAAGAAAAGGGGAAAGCTCATAACCCACCAATCTATCTAAAATTCTTCGGGCTTGTTGAGCATTTACCAAATTTTCATCAATAGAACGAGGATTTTCCAAAGCTTTTAAAATGGCTTTTTGAGTGATTTCATGAAAAACAATTCTTTTTTTCTTTTTATTTTTTATTTTTAAAGCTTCTAATAAGTGCCAGGAAATAGCTTCTCCTTCGCGGTCCTCGTCAGTGGCCAAAATAATTTCCTCCGCTTTATCAGATAACTCTTTCAGTTTGGCGAGACGCGCTTTGGCGGAGTCGGGAACTATATATCGCGGGGTGAAATTATTTTCAATTTCAATGCCCATTTCTTTTTTGGGAAGATCGCGGACATGACCGTAAGAAGATTTTACTCGAAATCCTCTAGGCAAAAATTTTTCAATGGTTTTGGCTTTAGTGGGAGATTCCACAATAACTAATTTCATAAGAGAAAAAAGATAGAATGCGCGATAAAATTTTTCTTTATTTCACGCTTCATATCTTGAATTTATATGATTATATAATTTTGTCCGCCGATATTTTTTATCCAACCTTTCATTTCCATAACGGTTAAAGCTCCGGAAACGATAGTTGGTTGAAGTCTAGTGAGTGAAATTATTTTGTCAATATGCAAAGGTTCGCCGGAAAAAGATTTTAAAATCAGTTTTTCTTCTTGGGTATCAGGAACAGGGAGCGGTTTTTTTTCTTTTTCCGTTTTTAAATTCAACTCTTCTAAGATATCATTTATCCCGCAAACTGTTTTAGCGCCGGATTTTATCAGAGAATTTGTCCCGATGGATTGTTCGGAAAAAATCGGTCCGGGAATGGAAAAAACTTCTCTATTATAGTCCAATGCCATTCGGGCAGTTATCAATGCTCCGCTTTTTTCTCCCGCTTCAACCACTAAAACTCCTTGAGACAATCCGGCAATGATTCTGTTTCTGGCGGGGAAAGTTAGCGGTCCGGCGGAAGTTTCCGGAGGATATTCGCTTATGAGCGTTCCTTCTTGCGAAAGAATGAGATGTGCCAAATTGACATTATTTTTAGGATAAAGATTTTTTTCATCTAAACTGTTTCCCAAGACTGCGAT
>NZ_PFKO01000132.1:657-1121 GCF_002784285.1 Candidatus Infernicultor aquiphilus | reverse complement strand
GAGAATGAGATGGGTGATAAAAAGAAACCCAAGAAGAAACCCAAGAAGAAGGAAAAGAAGAAGGGAAAGAAGAAATCTGTGAGGAAAATTCCCTCCATCTTATAGTCATCGTCCCGCTCGGAAGATTAATGCAATAGATTTTAGTCCGGGCGGGATAAACAAAAAATTGGAGTAAGGGCAAAATGATAATCATTATTGAAGGGACTCCGGCGGTCTGGCCAAAAAAAGAAATTACTTGGTTTAACAAATCCGGCATAAAGCGCAAAAAGCCGATTGTCTTTTCCAAATCGACAAATAAATGGAAGGCATGGAAACAGGCAATTGGAATCGCCATGAATCAGGCCTTATCTGATTCGCCTTTGGAATCTTATGCCAGGTCAGAAGCATTATCTATTTCCATGCTCTTTGTCCTGCCTAAACCGAAGAAATGTAAATATAACTGGCCTATTCATAATGGGGAAGGT
>NZ_PFKO01000132.1:0-627 GCF_002784285.1 Candidatus Infernicultor aquiphilus | reverse complement strand
AATCTCTTGCAGGGGCACATTTATCCTGATGATGTGCAGATATGCGATAATCATGTAACTAAAACATATCATCGACAGGCAATAATTGAGCAATGGTGTTTATTCCATAAAGTTCCAATAGTCAAGGATGGTTTCATTGGCGCAATTATCAAAATAAATAAAATGGAGTGATTATGGCAAAGAAATTTAAGAAATTAGAGATAACCATCGTACCGAAAGCGGGAGAAGATTATTTTGAAAGGGTGTCAATAATTGGTGGAACGACAAGACAACTTTTCTGGGATAATGTTCTATGGTATTTTGATGGCGCTAAAATAAAGTCATTCAAAATTACACCATACAAAGAGATAAAAAGGACGAAATAATGGAAAATGAATTTGTCAAATGGCATATGGGGCATTCTAACTTTGGGTCGGATTTTGCAAATATATATGACCAAAATAATATACTGATTGCTCAACGATGTTTAAGAGAATTTGCCGTTCAGATTATCCGGGAACACAATTCCCGTCCACACCTTAAGGCTGTAGCGCAGGCGGCGATGGAATATTTTTCTCAAATGGCCGAATTCTACGCGTTAATGATGGGTAAAATGTTCAAAATGCCGCAATGAATCTAAAACAAAAT
>NZ_PFKO01000279.1:0-1227 GCF_002784285.1 Candidatus Infernicultor aquiphilus | reverse complement strand
ACTATCTTTCTATCTTGCATTTCAATTGGTAAATTGGTTAATCAGCAAATTGGTAATAATGTATTTGTTTTTAATACTAACTCTTCCTTAAAATATCTTTAAATTCATCAGGAGATATTTCTGTATCTCTTAATATCTTTCTCAATAGGGATCTATCAACATCTTTCCCTTTGTGAACAGGAACAATAGTTGTTCTGTTATCTTGATGTTTTAGAAATACATGACTTCCTTTTTGCCTAACTGTTTTAAAGCCAATCCCTTCTAATATTTTTATTAATTCTAATCCTGTCAGTATGGGTAATTTACTCATACTGCAACCTTTTGTATACCAACTATTTCTTTAATATAAGGCTCTTCTTCTCCTTCAACTCCTTCAACCTCCAGATATAGCTCTATAGCTTCTCTTATATTTTTAAGAAGTTCTTCTACTGTTTTCCCCTGAGTATGACAACCTTTAAGTTCAAGTGCAGTTCCTATTAAATATCCATCTTCTCCTTCTTCTATTATAACTGTAAATTGTCTTTTCTTTTTCATTTTTATTTTTCTACCTCCTGGATTGATTATAATTAAAAATAATCGAAATTTTTATTTTCCCTCCCCCTGCACAGAAAAAACTCGATACAAGAAATATTTTCCGTGCAAGGTGCATTTTTACTTGCCGTTTCCACACGCCCACTTAAAAGTGGAATCTTCTGCATCCTGCTCAGTCTTACCCTGACTTACACATCCCGGAATAGATGGACATTCTACCACAAACATTCCATCTTCATCTCGTTCAATTGTTACAATAAACTTCATTGCTTATACCCCCTTTATCATCTTTCTCTCAAAAAACCTCAAAGGCTTGTTTTATTAATTCCGTGACATTATGATTTATAAATTCATTATATCACAATCCCTTCCATTTCGAGTGACTGTGAAGAGAGCATCACAATCCCCTTCCTTATACCCAAATATCTTCCTATAAACCGGTTATCATTTTTTACTATCTCATATCCTATTATATTTTTAAACCAGCTTACCAAAACCGCTGGTTATATTTTTTCAATTCATTTAAGAGTTTGCCCAACACTTCACCTAAAATCTAAACCATAATAGACCAAACCTATCCATTCGTGTAGAGCATAAAAATTATTATTTAATGCCTCTTGCTGCTCCTTCCTCACCTGCTGCCGGAGAACCCAGGACCATACCTCCCGATAGAATCACCATTACCGTATCCCCTAT
>NZ_PFKO01000252.1:0-6454 GCF_002784285.1 Candidatus Infernicultor aquiphilus | reverse complement strand
TTTTATTAGCAATATTGTAAAATTACAACAAGACTATAAAATCTTAACTTGATTGTATAGGAATTTCCTTTTTCTCTAAGTCTCTATTGTAGATAAAATAGTTGTATTTAAGGGCTGAATTGTGTATCTTGTTGGCATGATCCCAAATTACAACAAGAATGTATTTAAGCAGATATTCATAGACCACTGGTCTGAGTTTCAGCAGATGAATCCGAGATACAAGACAGAGTATTATGATAAGACGATCAAGAAGATGCTGGGGTGTGGAGATCCGGAGAATGGATTTATATCTTACCGGTACCTTCATTGCGGTGAGGTGAAGAAGATTCCCTTCAGTTGCAAGAGCAGTTTCTGTCTCTCCTGTGCTAAGATATACACAGATGAGTGGGTAGATTATATAAGTGGAGCTCTTTTTACCGGGATGAGGTATCGCCATGTCGTGCTTACGGTTCCAGAACAATTCAGGAAATGGTTCTATCATAATCCCCAGCTTTTGAGCAAACTTATGAAGAGTGGGCATGCCTTCTTCCAGGATGTGGTCAGTTATTGGCTTAAAGAGCAAGTGGATGTTGGCAGTGTTGTTGTACTTCAAACAGCAGGCCGAAGTGGAAACTTTAACCCTCATCTCCATATCCTTTGCACCAATGGTGGTATGAGGAGAGATGGCCGCTTTAAAGAATTTGGATTTATTGACTTTAATCTTCTTCACCTCAAGTGGCAATACCATCTCCTTAAGATGTTAAGAGAGAATGTAAAGGTGCCCAAGATAAAAGAAGAGATTGATAAATGCTGGAGAGAGTATCCCCATGGGCTTGTAGCTTATCTAGAGAAGGGAGATATCCCCAAAGGAGGAAAGGGGCTTGCTCGATACCTGGCTAAATATGTGGTCAGTCCACCTATTTCTCTTAGGAGGATTATAAAGTACGATGGCAAGAAAGCGAGATACTGGTATAATGACCATACCACCGGGAGAAGAATAGAGGAAGAAGTAGATGCTTTGACCTTTATTGGCAGGATGGTTCAGCATATACTTCCCAAGGGATTTCAGAGGATCAGATACTATGGTCTTCATGTTACCTGTCGAGCCTCCAGGATAAGGAAGGAGTTAAAGGATTTATTAGAATTTACCTATGAGCCAGTTGCTGGTACCTACCAAGTAATGGGTAGTTCATATAGGAATCGTATCAAAAAGAGTTTTGGGATTGACCCTTTGTTATGCCCAAAATGTGGGGATGAGATGGAATTTGAGGGGATATGGCATCCAAAATATGGCTGGATAGTCGATAATTTTGATAGTTTTTTTGTGGATGAGCCAGAGATAGGGGGAAGAGATGGAGAGAGAGGACCAGTTGGATCAGCCGTTTGGTCTACCGAGTCAGTGGTACAATTATAAATGTATTTCATGTAACTATGAAACCAAGATAGAAGATGTTGTTGTTGATGCATATTTTTACTCACAGGGTTGTAAAAAAGATGTATATCCAACATTTACTTGTCCTAAATGCAACAAACAAATGAAATACACCAGTGATTAAAAGTCCGCACCGAAGGTGCGCTAAGTTCTTATTATATACCGGCATATTTTAAAAACCAAGCGGATATTCCTTATTAAATAATAATGAAAATAAAAATCTTTATAAAAAATTTGTTAGTGAGATGATTTTATTGCCTTCTTCAGAATCTTTTTTAGAAAAAATGAATAAAATTAAAAAGGCTTGGAAGAAATTCATAGAAAATGATGAAATTAATACCTTAATAGTTCGTCCTATAATTGCCGATTCATGGAAAAGGTGTAAGGCAGCAGATGTGGATCCATATTCAAAAAGGCCTTCTACAACACTTAGTGATAAAGAAATAGAGGTTTTATTAGAACGGAATAGACATTTAATCGAGATATCATGGCCCATATTAAAGATGATAGGAGAAATGATAAGAGGTTCAGGGTTTAGAGTGGATTTAGTGGACAAGGATGGTTATTTTTTAAAGATAATTAGTGATATGGAAATATTAGAAGAATCTAAAAAGCTTGGTTCAGTAATAGGTGCAAATAGATCTGAGTTAATAGCAGGAACTAACGGCATTGGAATTGCTCTCTCTACCGGGAAACCCATACAAATTCTTGGTCCAGAACATTATAATATTTACCATCATAATTGGACTTGTTCTACTGCTCCTATTCATGATCCTTCAGGTAACATAATTGGAGCAGTAAATATGTCAGGTAATTATCGTTTATTGCATAAACATACGTTAGGTATGGTTGTAGGTATTTCTAATGCCATTGAAAGTGCACTTGTAACAGAAAAAAAAGTATATGAATTAAGCACTACGAATAGATTTTTAAAAACAATAATTGAATCTATAAATGATGGATTAGTTATATTAGACAAAGAAGGGAAAATAACTCATTTAAATTCTATTGCCGGGGGAATTTTAGGCAAAGAACCACCTGATGCAATTGGGGAACCGATAAATAAATTAATTAAAACAAATTTTTCTTTATTTGATATTCTGAATAATAGGAAAGGATATTTAGAGAAAGAAATTACTATTACACCTTTTGGCAGCAAAGAAAGCTTTCAATATCTTCTTACGGAAAAATTAGTTGAAGATTATGAGGGCAAATCTCAAGGGATAATGGCTTTATTTAAAGAAATGAGAAAGGTACACAGATTAGTTGGTGGTATTATAGGGGCTAAGGCCCGATTTAACTTTTCAGATATTATAGGAAATAATAAGAAGCTAAAAAGTGCAGTAAATTTAGCAAAAACTGCTTCAGTTAGTTCTTGTAAGATATTAATACAAGGCGAAAGCGGAACGGGAAAAGAAATTTTTGCCCAAGCTATCCATAATAATAGTAATAGACGGGATAACCCTTTTATTGCTATTAATTGTGCTGCAATCCCTAGAGATTTAGTCGAAAGCGAGTTGTTCGGATATGAGGAGGGAGCATTTACTGGTGCAAAGAGGGGTGGAAGACCAGGCAAACTTGAATTAGCAGAGGGCGGGACTCTTTTTCTTGATGAAATAGAAAGTATGCCTCTGGAGTCTCAACCAAAGCTATTGAGGGTATTAGAATCAAATCAATTAATGAAGATAGGGGGCAATAAAATTATTCCTATTGACGTAAGGATTATTTCTTCAACTAACCAAGATTTATTATTAGCTGTGAAGAAAGGTAATTTTAGAGAGGATCTTCTTTACCGCATAAATACAATTACTGTAGATATACCTCCATTACGAGAACGAAAAGATGATATTCCAATTTTGGTAAAATATATTTGTAATAAAATTGGGAGAAGAATAAACAAAAATAATATTGAAATTGATAAAAAAATTTTAGAAGTTTTGTGTGAGTATAATTGGCCAGGCAATATAAGAGAATTGGAAAATGCGCTTGAAAGTGCAATAATTTTAAGTAAAAATAATAAAATCACTATTGAGGTAATACCCGAAAATATTAAGCCTTTTAAATCTAATAATCTAGACATTAAAGAGGATAGAGAAGCTAATTCTTTAATAGATATTGAAAAAGAAGTAATTTTCAAAGTTTTGAAAGAGGTTAAGGGTAATATCACTAAAGCCTCTCGAGTATTAGGGATTGACAGAAGCACCTTATATAGAAAAATTGAAAAATATAAAATTTCCAAATAAATTTCGAATAGACATTCACAATTTTAAACTTCCTCCTACGATTTTTAGTCTTTTCTAAAAAGTTTTAAAACGTTTTTTAAAATTTCCATGAAACCCCCCAATTAATCCATTTTCTTATTTACTAAATTAAGTAGTATTACTTAAAGATCTAAAGCATCGCAAAATACTGTAGCATAATGCAGCAAATAACGATTAAATTAATGGTTACAGTTATTTGTATATCCCAATTTAATTGTTGAAACATAAGGGTTTTACACAATTTATTTATATTACAATTTAATTGGCACGTAATTTGCTTATATTATATAAGTGAAAGGAGTTTTAAAAATTCCTATCGTATATAAAAAAAGGGGGATTTTAGTGGTATTTCAAGAAAGACTAATTAAAAATTTAGAAAAAAAAGCAAATATTATTAGAAGATATATTGTTGAGATGATATCTAATGCAGAGGGAGGGCATATAGGGGGAGCTTTATCAATAGCTGATATCATGGCTGTTTTATATTTTCATATTTTAAAAATTGACCCTGAAAATCCTGAATGGGAAGATAGAGATCGTGTTGTTCTTTCTAAAGGTCATGCTTCGGCTGCCTGGTATGCTGCTTTGACTGAGAGAGGGTATTTCCCTAAAGAAGAATTATTAACTTTTGATCATATAAATAGCAGACTTCAAGGGCATCCTGATATGAACAAGACGCCTGGAGTGGATATGTCCTCAGGTTCTTTAGGACAGGGAATTTCTGTGGCATTAGGGATGGCTTTAGCTGCCAGATATTTAAAAAAAACCTACCGGACTTTTGTTATTTTAGGAGATGGGGAAACTCAGGAAGGACAAGTATGGGAAGCGGCAATGGTAGCCGCTAATTATAATACAGATAATCTTATTGCTATATTAGATTATAATAAATTACAACTTTATGGCGAGACGAATACAATTATGAATATTGAACCAGTAATCGAGAAATGGCATATATTCGGTTGGAATACGATAGAAATAAATGGCCATAGAATAAATGAGATAGTACAAGCATTAGAAGATGCGGTTAAATTTGAGGGAAAACCTACTATAGTGGTTGCCCATACGATTAAAGGTAAGGGTGTATCTTTTATGGAAAATAAAGTTGAATGGCACTCATTGGCTCCCACAGAAGAACAAGCAAAACAAGCATTAAAAGAATTGGGGTACTCTAACGAAAAAGGATTTTAATTATGAAGAATAAATTAATAGCTACCAGAACTGCTTTTGGCGAAGCGTTAGTAGAAATAGCAAAAGAGAGGAATGATATAGTGGTTTTGGATGCTGATGTAGCAAGCTCAACAAAAACATCTATTTTTAAAGAAGCCTTCCCTGATAGGTTTTTTGAAATGGGAATTGCCGAACAAAATATGATGGGAGTAGCAGCAGGTATGGCTACTACCAAAAAGATTATACCCTTTGCTGTGACTTTTGCAGTTTTTGCCACTAAAAGAGCCTGTGATCAAGTTAGTATTTCTATAGCCTATCCAAAACTTAACGTGAAGATTGTAGGTTCTTATGGAGGGATTCCTACAGGTAAAGCAGGCGCTACTCATCAAGCCTTTGAAGATATTGCCATTATGAGAGCTATACCCAATATGACAGTTATTGTTCCTGCAGATGCTGTGGAAATGAAACAGGCAGTTAGGGCATGTGTTGAATATAATGGACCTGTATATCTGCGTTGTATCCGTTGCGAGACTCCCGTTATTTTTGATGAGAATTATAAATTTGAATGGAATAAGGGAGTAATTCTAAGAGATGGGAAAGATATTACTATTGTTTCTACAGGGATAATGACTCCGGAAGCGTTGGTGGCAGCAAATATTTTAGCCGAGGGAGGAATAAATGTTCGATTAATCCATCTTCATACTATCAAACCAATAGATAAAGATATCTTATTGAAGGCTTCTATAGAAACCGGACACATAGTTACAGTTGAAAACCATAGCATCATTGGGGGCCTTGGCGGTGCGGTCGCAGAAGTCTTAAGCGAAAGCGAGCCCGCATTAATAAAAAGGATAGGCATAGAAGATAAATTTGGCGAATCAGGGTCTCTGGATGACTTATTTACAAAATATGGTTTAACTTGCGAGAATATTGTAAAAGAAGTTAAAGAAATAATTAAGAAAAAAAACAAATAAACTTTATAATTTTTAGTTTAAGTAAAAAATTGAGATAATTTATTATTATATTTTACTCGTTCTAGGCAGAGAGTTTTTTGAATTAGAATGTTGCAATATACTGTAGCATAATACAACAATAATAATTAATAAGCTATAGATTGCAAAATATAAGTGAGTGCCATCTATTGTGAATTTATTGATATTTCTTAAGTTTTCAAAGAAATTATATCCAGAAAATTTAATTGGCATAAAAATTGCTTATCTAATAGATATTAGGAAAAATAATCGGACAATTTGGGACTTATGATTAAAGTTTTTAGAATAAATATAAAAATAATAAAATAAATTGAGGGGGTTAAGATAAATAATGTTGATTTTAGAAGAGCCAATAAAAGAAGTGAAGGTATTAAAAAATTATATTGATGGAGAATGGATAGAGCCAAAAAATAACGGGTATCTGGATGTAGAAAATCCGGCTACCAGAGAAATAATAGCCAAAGTTCCACTTTCAACAACCAAAGAAACAAACCGTGCCATTGAAGCAGCAGCCAATGCATATCCCGGATGGAGCGCTACCCCGGTAGCCAGGCGAGTAAGGCCTCTATTCAAATTAAACGAGCTACTTAGAGCCAATGAAGAAATGCTTTCAAGAGTCCTGG
>NZ_PFKO01000208.1:0-6449 GCF_002784285.1 Candidatus Infernicultor aquiphilus | reverse complement strand
CTTTTAAGGTTACTGAATCAAGGACTTCTAACATTGCTTTTTTTAGTTTTTTCCAAATTTCGTAAGTGACACACGCATCAACCCGATTACATAGTTTTGGGTCATCAACACATGCCACCGGTGAAATTGACCCTTCCACGGCTTGAATTATCTGGCTCAATTTAATTTCTTTAGGCAATTTTACTAAACTGAATCCTCCGTGTGATCCCCGCGTACTCTGTACTAAACCTGCAGACAGGAGGACGATCATTATATGTTCAAGATATCTTTCTGAGATTTCTTGCCTTCTGGCTATATTCTTCAGTGACACAGACCCTTTTCCATAATTTAGTGCTAAATCCAACATTGCTCTCGAGGCATAACGCCCCCTGGTAGAAAGTTTCATTACCCCTCCAAGATTAGTATTATTATTATAAGAATATCTGATGTAGCAAAAAATTCATATTCCAACATACCTTGCATAAAGGGAGCGAGCCGCCTTCTCATCGTCTGTTCCCTTTATGATTGCCCTCCCATCCTTGAATAGCGATATCTCCTTGTCTCTTTCCTTAAAGACGAGTATAAAATTGTTGAACCTTACCTCACCTAATCGTTTCAATCTTTCTGCGAGTGATTTGAAGGAGATGTCTGCAGATTTTGCCGGTGTTATCTGGATGGCATTCCTCCCGCAGAGCGAAGTTATGATCTCTTTCTTTGCCGCATTCAAGAAATCGAACTTGTGCTCGACACAGCACCTGCATCTCTTATCTCGCATCACCGCAATCTTCTCGAAAGTGTTGTTCCAGACATCGTAAAATATCAAATTGCTCTCCGCATTTGTAGTCATATTCTCTTTAAGCAGTATCTTTATCGCTTCTGTGCTCTCGATCGATGCAATAATAACCGGTATGGTGTTAAGTACCCCAGCCGTATCGCAGGTTGGGAGTGAACCAGGCTCAGGTACATCGGGCAAGAAGCACCTGAAGCAAGGTGTCCTCCCTGGTACGATGGTCATCATCATCCCATAAGTTCCAACTGCAGCCGTGTATATCCAGGGAATCTGGCTTTTCACACAGACATCGTTGATTAAAAATCTTGTTTGCATGTTGTCTGTCCCATCTAATACGAGATCTACACCACTCATGATTTTCTCAGCGTTCAGATGGTTTAAATCCTTAACCATTGCCTCTATCTCCACATCAGAATTCACCCTCTTCAGCTTTTCAGCAGCGGCAACCGCTTTCGGAATACCTATGTCATCTTCGTCGAAGAGTATCTGTCGCTGGAGATTGTTTAATTCGACAAAATCTCGGTCTATAATTGATATTTTGCCCACTCCTGCCCGAACAAGATTATTTGCCACAACCGTTCCAAGAGCACCGCATCCGATGATGGCTATCTTACTTTTTAAAAGTGTTTTCTGCCCTTCTTCCCCGATATTCGGTAATATCACCTGTCTCGAGTATCTATCCTGCATATCCTCTTCCCATTCGTATATATATTCATTCTCCTTCCTCTCACAAACCCAACAGTCGTTAAACCCGTCTTCTCCGCAATCTCGATTGCCAAACTCGTTGTAGCGCCTCTCGATGCAATAATAGGAATGCTCGCGACCGAACACTTCAGTGCCATATCGAATGATATTCTTCCTGTGCATACCACAAAAGTCGTTTTAAAATCGACATTTTTGATCAATCCACAACCTATGACCTTATCAAGAGCGTTATGCCTCCCTAGGTCTTCTGATATGCATATTACAGCTTTTTTATGAAATAACCCAACTATATGCACCCCTCCCGTTATCCTGTGCAAATCAGAATTTAAGAAAGATTTTAAGCCACTAAATATATCACTAACATCAATTTTCAAGTTAGAACTTATCTTTGGTAGTTTCAATTCATCCAAGAAGGAAGATCCACCACCGCATCCGCTTACGATTAGTTTTTTTACTGATAATACTTTTAAAGGATTGTTAATTATTACTTTTGCAATATTCTTCTCTATCTGTAAAGATTCTATCTTCTTAATATTTTTTATAACTTTTTCTGAAAATAGATACCCTATAACAAACTCCCTTACCATTTGAGGGCTTATCATCGCGGTTACAAAATGCCTTCCATTGATAAAAATAGATAAGGGTAATTCTTCCACGACCTCGTGTTTAGATTTGATGAAATTATTCGCATTAAATTTGAGGCAGTTGAACTTTTTTAACACTTCACAATCTCCTTAACCGTCTCCAGAAACGTATCAACCTCCTCTTCTGTGTTGTATAGATACAAAGAAACCCTGACCACCCCTTCTTTAAGTCCAAAATATTTCATCAGTGGCATACAACACAGATGTCCAGAACGAACCATTATGTTGGAGGCTTCATCGAGCATCAATGCCACATCGTGGGGATTCAGGCCTTTAATATTAAAAGACACAATACCAATCCTTTCCTTTGAATTCAAGGAGCCATATATCTCTACTCTCTTCATCTCTAACAGTCCTTCCAATAACCTCTCTGTTAACTTCGCTTCATGGTCTTTTATTTTGTCCATACCTATCTTGTTCAGATAATCAATAGCTCTCCCAAACCCGATTACACCTGCAATATTCGGTGTTCCACCTTCAAATCGCTCATAACCTTTCGTCAGTTCATAACTATTTAGAGAGACATCATCAATCATTCCGCCACCAAAATTGAGTGGTTCAAGCCTATCAAAAAAATCTTCTTTCATCCAAAGAATACCAGTTCCCTTTGGTCCAAGCATTTTATGACCTGAAAAACAAAGAAAATTACATCCCAAATTTCTTACATCCACATGTATATGAGGGACAGACTGTGCACCATCGACAAGTAACAAAGCATTCTTCTTCTTACAAATCGCGGAAATCTCTTCTATTGGAGTTATCGTTCCTAAAACATTTGAGATATACGTTACCGCAACCAATCTCGTTTTATCGTCTATCATTTCTTCAAAATCTGATACATTAAATTTTCCATTTTTATCTGGCTTTACAATATCCAACGCAACTCCAAAACTTTTTAATCTCAACCAGGGAAGAAAATTAGAATGGTGCTCGAGCAGGGTTGTCACCACTTTATCTCCTTTTTTCCATCTCAATCCACTGGCAACCGTGTTTATCGCTTCAGTCGTGTTCTTCGTGAATATGACCTCTTCTTCATTCGCGCTGATAAAATCTGCAACTTTTCTGCGCGCATCCTTATATTTCTGCGATGCAATCTGGGATAATCGATGAACGCCTCGTCCCACGTTTGCGTTATATTCTCTATAGTATTTTAAAACTGCATTTAGAACAGGCTCTGGTGTCAAACTTGTAGACGCACTATCCATATAAATTATGTCTTTTAGAATTGGGAAATCTGTCTTTATTTCAGCAAAATTCATGTAGAGATTCCTCCAATTAGATATTTTTTAAATTCTTCTTTAATCGGCTCAATAAAAAGATTTTTTTTCCATCTTTCTCTGCAACCTATCCTAACTTCCGCTTTTCCTTTATAATTACTGTACCTAACACAAACCGATGCAGCCATTTTAATATCTCTTTCATCAAAACTATTCTTTAGAAGGGTTATTGGGCTTCCAAAGCCTACTACTTCCATCAACAAATCTCTTTCTCCAGCAAATCTAGATATTATAGAATTTTCTTCCTCATTTCTACCAACTATTACCTTTACACCACTGGGCAACCTAAAATGTCTTCAATATTTTAGGAGATCCATATCTCGTATACTATCTTCATCATGCTCAAATGCCTCTCTAACCCTTCTCGCAAACTGTGGGTCGGTTAGCCTACAACCACCGGCTGAGCATGAATAATCTTTTATATCAAGTTCTTCTGCTAACTCCATCTGCGGCTTTCGCCAGCGTCCTCTTATCCCAAACAATTTCTCCCTATCTATCAATCCTTCTTTCTCTGGAATCGTTGGCTCCAAGAATTGAGCGGAGAGTGGTCTCAAAATCAAACCTTCCAGACCTGCTTCTTTCTCTATGAGTGTCATCGCCTTCCTCCGTTGGGACATTGGGCGCTGACCCAATACTTCTCCCGTGAATAAAAAAGATGCATTCATTTCTTCCATATATTCCTTTGCTTTCTTCAACATGAATATCCTGCAATCTATGCAGGGGTTTATATTCTTTCCATATCCATACTTTGGATTTTTTACCATCTTTATATAATCTTCTTTCACGGCGATTACTTTTATCTTAATTACAAACTCTTTTGCTATACGACTTGCTTCATGCCTACAACCCTTTTTGGTGCACGTACAAAAAGGAGTGATAAAATTCAAGGCTGTTACTTCAATGCCTTGATTCATCATTAACTTTACTGCTAATGTGCTGTCCAGCCCGCCTGATAACAAACCTATCGCCTTTGTCATATTTGTCATAATATCTCGTCCATACTCCCTGATCTGTATCCTTCCAAATCCAAGGTAATGTATTTGAAACCGACTTCTTTTAATCTTCTTACTATTTCTTTTCTAAAATTAATAGCCTTTTCTATTTCCTCTTTTTCTACTTCTATCCTCGCAACATCTTTATGACACCTTACTCTTACCTGCCTGAATCCTAAAAATAGAATAAATGATTCTGCTTCCTCGATTCTTTTCAATTTTTCGATAGTTATTGCTTCGCCATAGGGAATTCTGGATGACAGACAAGTTGTGGAAGGCAAATTGTAGTTTGATAATCCTAAAAACTTTGCCATTGCTTTGATATCTGACTTTTTAATTCTTGCCTCAACTAAAGGATGGATGATATTTTCTTCATCCAATGCCTTTATACCTGGCCTATGTTCATCAAAATCAGATAGATTTACGCCATCCGCGATATATTTTATTCTAATTTCATTTGCTATCTTTTTTAAAACTATAGCCTCCTCTTTCTTGCAATAGTAACATCTATTCTCAGGGTTCTTTATGAATTCATCGTTACCAAGTTCTGATGATTCTATAATCTCATGAGTAATACCAATTTCTTTTGCAATTATTTTTGCACTTTCTAATTCCCTTTTAGAAAAAGTATCTGAAGTCAAGGTTACTGCCAGTGCTTTTTTAGCTAATACCTCATATGCAATCTTTGCAACTAAAGAACTATCTACCCCTCCTGAAAATGCAATCATTAAACTATCCTTCTCTTTTATAATCTCTTTTAAATGTTCAAGTTTTTCTTTCATTGTTATATCCATTTTTCTATCACTCCACCACCAACTACTATATCTCCATCATAAAAAACTATCGCTTGCCCTGGAGTAATTGCCATTTGTGGTTCTCTAAATTTTACATAAATTTTTTCTTTATCCCAAGGAATTACTTCTACCTCAGCTTCCTTATGGCGGTATCTTATCTTTGCTTTTACTTTAATAGATTTCTCAAATTTCTTTATAGCTATCCAATTTAAATTAGAAGCTATAAGTTTGTCTCCCAGCAAATCTTCTTTTGTGCCTACCACAATGGCATTCCTTTCTGGGTCGATGGCAGTTACATATAACCGCTCCCCGTTTGATATTCCCAAACCTTTGCGTTGACCTATAGTGTAAAATGGAATTCCTTTATGTCTACCTAAAACCTTACCTTGCTTATTAAGAATAGGTCCAGATCGTTTTACTTTATTAAAGAGAAAGGAATAACCACCAGTGATAAAATCCTGACTCTCTGGCTTATCATTAATGCCAAGCTCCGAATCTCGTGCTATTTTTTTTACTTCTTCTTTAGTATAATCCCCAATGGGGAATAGAGTATGTCCAAGCTGCCCCTGCGATAGAGAGTAGAGGAAGTAAGACTGATCTTTTTTTAAGTCTTTGCCTTTTTTGAGAAGATACCGATGTTGTACCTTATCATATTCTAAGCGACTATAATGACCAGTAGCAAAATAATCAAACTCAATCCCACTGTCATAGATTTTTTTAACCATAGCGCCAAATTTTACCCGCTGGTTACACCTAATGCAGGGGTTGGGAGTCCTTCCGGAGAGGTACTCGTGAGAAGAGTAATCCAAAACATCAGTTTTGTATTCCTGTTTCAAGTCAACTATGTGAAAGGGTATTCCCAATATCTCCGCTACTTTTTGAGCATCTTTAATATCTTCTTCCTCGCCAGGACCATAACAAGCGTGGTGAGCACCTTCTTTGGAAATAATCCCTCCATCCCATATTTTCATAGTCACCCCTATAACCTCGTAACCTTCTTCTTTAAGTAAAGCAGCAGCAACAGATGAATCAACTCCGCCACTCATTCCTACAATAACTTTTTCTTTAGACATATTTCAACATCGCCGTTAATGCTTTTTGAGCAGATTTAATTATTTCTCCTGCCAGTTCGATAGGATAACGTTCCTCCTTTAGTGACAAATATACATCATTTAGTGTAGTTAGCTTCATATTTCGGCACATCTTCGCTGTACCTGCAGTATAAAACTCCTTCCCCGGATTTTCCTTTTTTAATCGGTAGATTAATC
>NZ_PFKO01000386.1:1089-1231 GCF_002784285.1 Candidatus Infernicultor aquiphilus | reverse complement strand
TTGGATTATTTTTTCCATGGAGAAAATTTATCCGATGAAGAAAAAGAAATTTACAAACAAAAACAAAAGGACGGTTTTTTTTGGCAGTTGGATTTGGCGCAAAAATTGAAATTGCCAGTGATTATCCATTGTCGGGAAGCTT
>NZ_PFKO01000386.1:0-1010 GCF_002784285.1 Candidatus Infernicultor aquiphilus | reverse complement strand
TACGAGGGAGCTTTTGAAACGAGAAAATATCCTTTTTTCTTTTACTGGAAATATCACTTATGCCAAAGAAGGAGCGGAAATTTTGCGAGTGATTGAAAAAATTCCCTTAGAAAAAATTATGTTGGAAACAGATTGCCCTTATTTGGCGCCGGTGCCGAAAAGAGGAAAACGAAACGAACCGATTTTTGTGAAATACACCGGTGAACAAATCGCCAAAATCAAAAAAATGGATGAGGAGAAAATAGAGAAGAAGACTCTTCAAAACGCTTGGGATTTTTTTGGTTTAGAGTAAGAAAATAAGAACCAAAAAATTATTTTCTATTGACTTTTTAAAATTTTTGTTAGACAATAAAAAATGTTTTAAAGACAGTTGTTTTGATTATGAGAGAAGGAAAAAATAATTCAGGCGAAGCTCCTTGGTGGCAACCGGGAATGATTCTTTTTGGTCGTCTTTCCGGTTGGATCGCCGGTCCGGTTATTTTAGCAATTTTTTTAGGTCGCTGGTTGGATGAAAAATATGGAACCGATCCATGGTTTTTTATTTTTTTAACCGGCGGGGCCTTTTTAATTTCTTCTTTTGGAATAGTGAGAGATTCTTTGCGGGAGATTAAGAGAATTGAAAAAGAAAGCTCAAAAAAGAAGGAATAAACAAAATATTTTTTAGTCACAATTAGCAAGGAAGAGAATAATTATTTGATTTAATGAAAATCGCAAAAAACGAAAAGATTATTCATCAGATATATAAGATATAATAAATTCCAATAAAATAAAGAAAAGATGACGAAAACAGAAAATGATCAAAACATAAATCACGGCGAGTCTCAGGCGGAGGTTTCTCACGAAGCGACTCTTTATGCCGAACCGATTTTTCGCGTTGGTAATTTTTCCGTTACCAATTCTTTGCTAAACAGCTGGGTGGCTGTTTTTATTTTAGTTGTTTTTTTTATCCTAGTTGGGAAAAAGGTTGCTAAAATTCCAAAAGGAGCGCAAAATATTTTTGAAATAATTTT
>NZ_PFKO01000255.1:0-6521 GCF_002784285.1 Candidatus Infernicultor aquiphilus | reverse complement strand
AACTATATTACTCCGGTTCAAACCCCAAAAAGAGGCAACAGTTTCACTTAATTTCACAGAATTAGCATTGGGATAACGGGAATATTCCAAGTTTTTAGCTTTACTAAGTATTTTTTTAATAATATCTTCTGGTAAACCATAAGGATTTTCGTTGGCATTTAGTTTTACTTTATAAGGTACTTCGTGAGGGTCATACGGTTTTAATTCTTTTAAAACATTACGATAAAATTTTTGATCTTTTCTCATATCTTACTTCTCTCTTTCATCTAACATTTTTAATATTTTAATATTTTTGTTTTTTCTCTAAGCTTCTAATCTGGTCCCGCAATTTGGCTGCTTCTTCATAATTTTCTACCTCTACTGCTTTTTGCATTTTTTCTCGTAATTCGGTAAGTTTCATTCCCTTTTCATCTTCTAAACCAATCTTCTCTATGGAAGCTTTATCTAAAACTTCTTCAGTTACATAAATTGGGGCATTTGTTCTTAAAGCTAAAGCAATAGCATCACTTGGTCTGGCATCAATTTCTTTTTCTGTATGATCTAATCTTAATTTGATAATGGCAAAATAGGTGTTTTCTTTAATATTACTAATTACTACTCTGGTAACAATCATAGATAAGGAGTCTAAGATATTTTTTATTAAATCATGGGGTAAAGGTCTTATTGGCTTAATTTTTTCTAAAGCTAAAGAAATCATCTTCGCTTCATAAGGTCCTATCCAAATAGGAAGCCACCTTGTCTCAGTTTCATCTTTTAAAATTACCACAAAACCTTTCGTCACCGGGTCTATGGCTACTCCAGAAATTTTTACCCTAATCATTTTTACCTCTCTTTTTTTATTTAATATTTTACCATATTTTACTTTTTTATTTTAAGAATTTTTTTCTATATATATTATATTCTACAAAAAATAAAAAATCCCTGCATAAATTTTAATTTTTTTTCAAAATTTTACCAACTATAAATTAATTCTCCAATTCTCCGATTTGCCGATTCTCCGATTAAAACCACAATATGCGAGATACAATAAAAGGATGCAAGATATAAGGTGTAAGCGATTACAATTGACCGATTAAGCAATATAGTAATTTGCCAATTATAATTGTCGTTAGGGAATAGTATATTCGTATTGCGTATTGCGTATTGCCTATTGCCTATTGCGTTAAAGAAATTAGGATTTAGGTGAAGGGGGAGAGGGAATGAAGAATCGGTATATTCTAATTTATTCTATATACTATATTGTATTCTGGCTCCTGGCTCCTGAATTCTTTTTTACGATATACGATTCACGAGATACGAGATACTGATTTTGATATACTGATTTTGATTGATTGCCCTTTAAAGAAGTGTTATAATTTTCTAAAATATATAGATATTTTATTCTTGCATTATAATAAATTTTGTAAAAATAAAATACTTTTAGCTTCAGGAGGAATGTAATAAATTTGCTCAACTTATGGCTCTTATTTTTAATTTGCGCACTAATAATCATTTTTACCGGAACTAAACTGACCCGCTGTGGAGATATAATTGCTGAAAAGACCGGATTAGGAAGGGTCTGGATTGGAGCTGCATTAATGCCCTTAGCTACCTCTCTTCCTGAAATCACTTCAAGTTCCGGTGCTGCCTGGATCAATGCCCCCGATTTAGCTATTGGAAACGTCTTCGGCAGTATTATGTTTAATCTAACAATTATTGCCATAGCAGACTTTGCTCATGGACCTGGTCCGCTTCTTATAGAAGTATCTGCCGGCCAAATCCTAACTGCCATTTTAGGAATATTTCTATGTGCAATTGCTGCCTTGAGTATGTTATTAAAACCATCGTTTCTCTTGGTGGGAGTTGGCATAGACTCCCTAATTTTAATCATTCTGTACTTTTTAGGTATTGTAGTAATATTCAAATATAGTAAAAAAACTAAACCAGATGATGTTCTGGGAGTTCCTGAAAAAAATTATACTGCTTACTCTTTGCCCTTAACCAACATCAAATTTTTAATAGCAGCCATAATAATAATCTTTACTGCCATGAAGTTAGCACAAGTAAGCAATAGTTTAGCTGACCTTACCGGATAGGGAACAACTTTTATGGCACTGTAATGTTAGCCATTATTACTTCTTTACCAGAATTAGTTACCGCCCTTGCAGCTATTAGAATAAAGGCTTATGACCTTGCAGTAGGCATTGTCCTGGGAGCGAATATTCTTGATATGACCATACCCTTCTTCTCAGACATATTTTATGATGGTCCACCAATTTTAAGTGTAGTCTCACCCCAGCATATTATTAGTGCTTTAATGGCTATAATTCTCACCAGCATTGTTATTGGCAGTGTGGTATATAAACCTAAAAGAACGGTATTTAGTTTAGAGATAGCGGCCTGGTTAATTTTTTTAGTATATTTCCTGGGAATTTTCTTAATTTTTAAAGCAGGAATAAAAATCTGAAAAGCTTAATTGTTTTTTGTGCTATTTTATAAAAATAATTAACTACTTCTTTTAAAGATACCGTAAATGCTTTAAACATTTGCGGTATCTTATTTAATCCTTTAAAAACTTTACGAAAAATTACTAATCAATGAAAAACTTATTTTTCTCCACATTTAACCAGTAGCTTCTCCCAATTTTTATCTATCTCTTCTTGAATCTCTTTGATGATATGCTCATTCTCTGATCTAAAGAGATGTCTATACCTACCCTGGGCTTCCATCCACTCTTTGATAGGTTTTCTTTCTTTGGGCCTATAATTTAATTTCCATACTCCATTCTCTACCTCATATAAAGGCCAAAAATTGGTCTGTACTGCAAGTTTGGATATTTTAACAGTATCTTTAGAATCAAATCTCCATCCACGTGGGCAAGGAGATAAGACATTAATGAAAGCTGGTCCATCGGTATAGAAAGCCTTACGGGCTTTTTCTATAAGGTCATTCCATCTCCAAGGGTTAGCTTGAGCTACATAAGGAATATTGTGGGCAGCAACTATTTCAGTAAGATTTTTATGATATTGAGCCTTCCCTGGAATAACTTTTCCTGCAGGAGTAGTAGTGGTCCAAGCCCCTCGAGGTGTAGCACTTGATCTTTGAATTCCGGTATTCATATAGCCTTCGTTATCATAACAGACATAGACAAAATTATGTCCTCTCTCTAATGCGCCAGATAGAGATTGCAGCCCTATATCGTAAGTACCTCCATCTCCTCCAAAAGCAATAAATTTAATCTCTTTATCAATCTTTCCTTGCCTTTTTAATGACTTAAACATGGCTTCTGTTCCACTTATGGTAGCTGCTGCATTTTCAAAAGCATTATGAATAAATGAAGATTTCCAGCTAGTATAAGGGTATATGGTAGTAGCTACTTCTAAACAACCAGTAGCATTAGCCACTACCACCGGATCATCTAAAGCAGAAAGTACCTGTCTTACCACAATAGAAGCCCCACAACCAGCACAAAGCCGATGCCCTCCACTCAATATTTCTTCTTTCTTGGATAATTCTTTAAGATTTGCCATTGATTAACACCTCCCTATTCTCTTACACCAAAGTATTTTACTCGTTCTTCAACTCTGCTGGTTTTTACTATCTTCTCTAAATCAGCATAGATAGAAGCTATATCAGTCTGATTGATATCCCTACCTCCCAGACCATAGATATAATTAACATTGTGAGGGATCTTGTCTGCTTCTAAAAGGGCAGACCTAATTTCGGTAAAGAGTGGCCCTCCAAAGGCACCAAAAGAAGCAGAACGATCCAGTATGGCGATTGCTTTTAAATGAGAAAGAGTTTGGGCAATTTCCTTGTAAGGAAAGGGTCTGAATAGTCTTAATTTTAATAAACCAACTTTTTCTCCTTTAGTTCTTAGTTCATCTACCACTTCTTTTGCCGTCCCGGCTGTGGAAGAAAGCACTACGATAGCCCTCTCCGCATCAGAAAGCCGATATTCTTCAAATAATTTATATTCTCTACCAAAGGCTTTTTTAAATTCTTTACCTATTTCCAAAACCACTTTTTTGGCCTTCCTCATTGCCTCGATTTGTTGTCTTTTATGTTCAAAATAGTAATCATAAAGATCTAAAGGACCATAAGTTACCGGATGATCTATATCTAATAAGGGATAACGGGGAGGATATTTCCCTACAAATTTAGCTACTTTATTATCCTCTAAAAGTTCCACACATTCTATTCCATGACTGGTAATAAACCCATCAAACATTACCATTATAGGTAAACGAACTTCCATATGTTCGGCAATTCTCACTGCCTGTATAGTATTATCATAAGCCTCCTGGACATTTTCGGAATAGATTTGAATCCAACTCGAATCTCGAGCAGCCATACTATCACCATGATCACAATGAATATTAATAGGACCAGATAAAGCTCTATTTACCATTGGCATAATAATTGGCAATCTATTAGAAGAAGCCACATAAAGTATTTCAAACATTAAAGCCAGACCATTGGCTGAAGTAGCAGTCATTACTCTACCTCCGGCAGCAGCTGCTCCTACACAGGCACTCATAGCGCTATGTTCACTCTCTACGGTAATAAATTCAGTATTTACTAATCCATCAGCTACATATTCAGAATATTTTTCCACTATATCTGTTTGGGGAGTGATGGGATAGGCAGCCATTACATCAGGATTTATCTGTTTAATAGCATAAGCTACAGCTTCATTCCCGGTTATTGCAGTCATTTTATTATTCATATTTCTCCTCCTTTCTAATCGGTAAATTCTTTTTCATTTATCATTTTGATGGCTTTGACCGGACACTCTGTCGCACATATCCCACAGCCTTTGCAGTGAGAATAATCAATACCTTTTATCTTTCCATCCGAAACTAATATGGAACAATCGGGACAATAGACCCAACAGATCAAACAATTTGTACACTTCTCCTCATCTCTCACCGGTCTAACAGATCTCCAGGAACCAGTTTCGTAAGTAGCTGAATTCCCCGCTTTGGCAATTAATCCTCCCTCAGGAATCTCTTTCCATCCTAATTTCTTGATATCACTCATTCACCCTTCACCTCCTGATAGGCTCTTTTGATTGCATTAATATTACCTTCTACTATTTTAGAACTAAATTTCTTTTTAAATTTATCCTCGATATCAGCTAAGACATTATTCAAAGTTAATAATCCAGTGGCCTTTATTAAGGCACCAATTAAGGGAGTATTAGGTAAAGGTTTTCCTATAGTCTCTTGGGCAATCTTACTGGCATCTA
This sequence comes from Candidatus Infernicultor aquiphilus, assembly GCF_002784285.1. Classification (NCBI taxonomy): domain Bacteria; kingdom Pseudomonadati; phylum Atribacterota; class Candidatus Phoenicimicrobiia; order Candidatus Pheonicimicrobiales; family Candidatus Phoenicimicrobiaceae; genus Candidatus Infernicultor; species Candidatus Infernicultor aquiphilus. The sequence goes on along the minus strand of NZ_PFKO01000255.1, from coordinate 1,291 downwards.
CGGTATATACCTTTCTACCTTTTAGATTTAATTTTTTTCTTATCTCAGCAGCTGATTCCTCAGTATTTATGATTAAAACCCCATCTTCGGTTAAACCTTCAGTTACATCTACTGCCCTCAATAAAGTAGAATCTAATACTACTACTATGTTGGGATGGGTAACATGACAGTGGATTTTAATAGGAGTTTTACTTATACGGGTAAAAGATTGGATGGGGGCACCCATCCTCTCTGGTCCATATTCAGGAAAAGCCTGAATATATTTATCTTCGGCAAGAGCAGAAGTAGCCAGTAATTTGGAGGCAGTAACTGCGCCCTGTCCACCTCTTCCATGCCAACGCACTTCGATTAATTTTTCCATACGATCTCCTCCTTCTATTTTTATTTTTAATCAACTCTTCATTTCTAATTAAGATTAAATTCTTTTCTTATAATATCAAATAGAATATTACCTCCTTCTCTAACAATGTCAATAACTGGAATACTAACAATAGATTTAACTTTATTATAAAGCTCCTCTCTATTTACCCAACTTTTCTCATATCTACTATTTTCATATCTATATAAAGGATAAAAAGGATTAACAGTAATTGCTAAAATAGGTATGGTTTTTATTGTCTTTAAATTTATTCTAAGTTTTTTTATTTTAAGTAGAGTATCCATTAAAAAAATTGTATTGCTACCTACAAGAAGATGTGTGGGATTTGGAATAATAATATTTTTTTCTTTCAATAATTTTACTTCTTTTTTTATCAGTTCATTTAAAGCAAATTCAGTTAAAACCCCTGGAATAAAAATCAGCTGAGTTTCCTCATTTAATCTATTAATAAGCTCTTGAATATCAGATAAGCTAATTAATGAATTTGTTTTTAAATACTTTTTAGAACAATCCTTTTGAATTAAAGTAATAACTTTTTGCTCTATATTCTTTAAATTCATTAAATCTTTCTTCTCTATTTTAGGTAACTCAAATAGATAAGAAATATATTGAATCTCTTTTATCAAAAAATCTATATTAATATTTCTTGCTGCCCCGGTAGTAAGTATTAAAGCATCTGTCTTCATTAAAGGAACAATTCGATTTATAGCTCCATCAATCAATATCAGGTTATTTCCTAACTTTTCCAATTTATCTATAACCATAGAAAGCTCTTCACCTTTATTGGGGCCAGCAATTATCACTAAGCCATCCTCCATCACTTCTCCTATTATTATTTTGTAATAGTTTAGTTTTTCCAAAATCTTAATTTATAGTATATCACCCCCCCCAAGCTGTCAAATTTTTTTTGAG
>NZ_PFKO01000088.1:1956-6517 GCF_002784285.1 Candidatus Infernicultor aquiphilus | reverse complement strand
TTTTAGTAAATCTTTTGATAATTTTATAGGTGGCGGATATATTAAAGAGTTAGCAGGTTATTACGGAGATAATATTTGGACTTCTCGAATGTCGGGACGTGACCATTTTAAATCTGCAGGTCTTTATGCTTATTTTATGTGGATTTTAATGAAACAAGCATTAAGTGGCGGAGAGTATCAATATTTTTCTTTTCAAGAAGCAATGAGTAAATATCATATTGGTAAGATTAAAGATTTGATACAACGAAATCCTTACTATGAAGCTTGTATAGATAGAAAACCGAGAGCCGAAGGAGTTATCGATTATTTTTGGGGATATGATGAAAATAGAAAACCCTTGCCTTCAATAACTTTGGAACCTCATGGATTATTAGCCTTTAAGAGAGGTATTCATTGCCCTGGTATTTTTATAGATGACCCTTTGCGCGATCCTGAAAATAAATTAAACCCGACCATTATAGAGAAGGTTAATAGAATTATTTTTACAGAGTTATTGGATATGGTTAACAAAGGCGGTTTTTGTCATATAGTCGGAACACCTCAAACTTGGCAGGATTTTTTCTTTAACGAGAAAATGAAACTTAAGTTTGCAGTTAGAATACAACCATCGATAATTTCAGACGCGGATAAAATAGCGATATGGCCAGAGTGGCATAATTGGGAAGAATTGAATCATCGCCGAGAAATGAGGGGTGTTAAGATTTTTAATCAAGAATATATGTGCCGACCTGTTTATGCTGAGAATAGTTATTTTGAAGAAAAGCAGATATTAGATTTGATAAATTCTGAATTAACCAACTTACAGATTAGAGAATATAAACAAGAGTTTCCCGAAGATAAGCCGATAATTGATGAGTTAAATGTAGTTGATGTTTATGCGGGTTTAGATATCGGTAAAAAAGCCCATCCTTCACATTTCGCAGTTTTTAAAAATACTGGTTCAATGGACGAACCGCATTTCGTAGAGATACATCAGAAATTTATGGACGGTTGGGATTACATAAAACAAAAAGAGTATTGTGATAGGGCAATAGAGTTTTTCAAAATCAATACTTTAAGATATGATAATACTAGAGGAGAATTTGAGAGTTTCGCAGAACAGGGATTACTTGGTCCCGAATATGAACCAGTAAACTTTAGTGAGAAAACTAAAAATGGAATGGCGGCGAATTTGCAAAAGTATGTAATTAATTCTAAAATTGAATTGATAGATGATAGTAGGCAATTTAACCAGATTGTAGCGGTGGATAACGATTTACAGACAATGGCTTCACCCGAAGGACACGGAGATAGTTTTTGGTCTATCTGCCTAGCAATCCCAGAGATTATCATGCAAGTAAGGGCTTGGGAAAATAAACCAGAAGGGTGGTAAGGAGGAAGTATGGCAAACTTTCCAGCAACTAATGAAGATAAACAAAGAATTGACGATTACAGAACCAATGAGGATATTTTTCTTGGTTTACATTCGACAGCTTTTGCAAAGTTCTCGGCTCTTATGGCAAAGGAACAAAAATCGTTGATCTATATTGTTTGTAATTTCGGAGCGCTTATCTCCAAAGTAAGCGCTGATTTATTATTTGGAGAACAAATTAAGTTTAAATGGCCGAAAGAAGTTAAAGATACAAAATGGTTCGATGAGTTAATAGAAAATAATAAACTTCATACAAGGAATTATGAGAGTGCTTTATCGAATTCCTATCACGGGGATAGTGTAATTAAAGTTAGACAAGCAGAAAATAAAAAGATAATTATAGAATATATTACACCCGAAATTGTTTTTGTTAATTTAGATTCTGATAATATAAACGAAACAAAATCGATAGAGATTGCTTGGATTAAACAACAGGGCGACACAAAATATGTTCGTAAAGAAATTCATTATAAAGGGAAAATAGTTAATGAGTTATGGCTATTGAATGGGGATATTTTATCTGAAAAAGTTGATTTAGGAATTTTTTATGACAATATGCCAGAGGAACAAAACACGGGAGTTGATGACTTTTTAGTTAAAATAATTCCTAATTGGAAAACATCGAATAGGTTTTGGGGAATTTCTGATTACAATGATTTACATTCTTTGTTTGATGAAGCAAATAACAGGATAACCCGATTAGCCGATATTCTTAATAGACATTCAAACCCTAAATTAGCAGTTCCGAGAGGAGTGATAGATAAAAAAGGGCAAGTAAGAACACAGAATTTTGATTTGTTCGAGGTAGTTGCAACGACTGGTGGTGTAGCAAAACCAGAATATATCACTTGGGACGCTTCACTCGAAGCGGCATTTAAAGAAATAGATAAGATTGTAGAATTTGTCTTTCTATTTTCTGAAACTTCTCCGTCAGTATTTGGTATGGATAAAGGTGGAACTGCTGAAAGTGGTAGAGCCTTAAAGTTTAGATTATTGAGAACTTTAGCGAAAATATCCCGAAAGAAAAACTATTATGATGAGGCTTTAAAATGGGCAATGGTAGTTGCTCAAAAATTAGCTAAGAAAACTCCAGTTATTCCAAAGATAGAATGGCAAGACGGAATACCTCAAGACACTTTTGAACAAGCACAGATCGAAGAAATTAGATTACGTTCTGGTAATACCTCAAGGGAAAGTTCTATCAGAAGATTAGATAGTGGAAGCAATGATGATATTAAAGAAGAAATGGAAAAAATAGGTTCGGAAACAAAAGAGGTTACTTCAAGCATAGGTAATAAGCCGCCAATGCTAGATATGTCAAAACTTATGGGTGGTGGTAAAGAGCCTAAAGAACCGATGATGAAAAAGGAGTAGGCGGTGATTAAGAAAATTGATCTAACCGTAGGCAATATAGACAACCTTGTTAATTTCTATAAAGAAGGATATTTAGAATTACTTAAAATTGTTCAGACTAATAACTTACTTGGAAAAAGTAACGTTCAAAAATTATCACTAATGGCACAGGTAGATAAAATTCTTTTAGAATTAGACGAAGGTACAAAAGTTTGGATAGGTGCTAATATCCCAGAAATGTATAGGCAGGGATCGGTTGATATGGTTAATGAGTTAAATAAATTAAAGGGCGAAGTTAAGATAACCGATTTTAATTCTTTACATCAAGACGCGGTCCGAGTTATAGCAGACGAAAGTTACTTAGGTTTTGCGGAAGCATTAAAAACTGTTAAAAGAGATATTGTTTCAACTTTCGGTTTAGTAACCAAACAAGAAATAGTCGGGGAATTAGCAACAGGCATAATTTCGGGTAAAACTTTACCTCAAGTTCAAAAAGATATTCAAGCAGTTTTAAAAGATCACGGGGTAGTTTCTTTAATTGATAAGGGTGGGAAAACTTGGCAATTAGATACTTATTCCGAAATGTTAGCTCGGACCAAAATGGTGGAAGCATATCGGGTTGGTGGAGAATTGCGACTTATAGAAAACGGATATGATCTAGTTCAAATTACAGTTCACGGAGCGGCTGATGATTGTAGATTAGTTGAGGGAAAAGTTTATAGTCTAACAGGGCAGACTCCAGACTATCCAAATTTAGATGAAATAATGAATATGTCAAATCATATTTTTAGACCTAATTGCCGACACAGAACAATCCCGTATATTTCAGAGTTAGAGAAAAATCCCGATGAATTTAAAAGGCTATCGAATAAGGATCAAGAGATTAAAGATAAAACACTCCGAAAAGTAGGCTTCTCAACGATTGGCGATGGACGATGATAATTCTATTGACATAATTTTATATAGGATAGTATTATTAAATTAAGGGTGGCAGTCCTTGCGGTGGGACTTTAAATCGCCGCCAGCTTAGATATCTATAAATCTTAATAGGAGATCCTATGTTAAATGACAAAGATCAAAACTCTGGTGATGACCAGACTAAAAATAATCAAGGCGATGATAACGCCTCTAAAAAACAAGATGACCTTAACAAAGACGATAACAAAGGTGGCGAAGGTAAAGATGAAGATAAAAAGGGACCACCAAAGTCAGTTCCTTATGGGGAGTTTTCTGATACTCGCAAGGAATTGAAAAAAGCAAGGGAAGCTCTTGAAAAGATTAACAAAGAGAAGAAAGAAACGGAAGAAAAAGATCTTGCCGAAAAAGGTAAGTATAAGGAATTAGCCGAAGCGAAGCAGAAAGAAATTGATACTCTTAAAACACAGGTTGAGGGGAATCAAAAGTATAATGTTTTTGCCGAGAAAGCTCTTAAGGAAGGGGTTGTATCCGCAGGAGATGCCTTTAAATTAGCAGATCTCTCTGATGTAAAAATCGAAAATGGCGAAGTTAAAGGTATAAATGAAGTAATTGAAAAACTTAAGACAGATAAACCATTTTTGTTTAATGAAGATAATCGTGTTATTGGTTCGGGAACAAATCCCGCAGGTCAAAAAACCCAAGACGGGAAAAAAGTATATCGTCAATCAGAAATAGATGATTGGTTAGAAAATAACCGTGAAGAATACAAGAAACACGAAAACGATATTTCTAAAGCATACGCAGAAGGTAGAGTTACAGATAATTAAAATATAAGGGCAGAAAAGGAGTACAAATGAGTACTACAATCGGAAAAACAGA
>NZ_PFKO01000088.1:0-1721 GCF_002784285.1 Candidatus Infernicultor aquiphilus | reverse complement strand
AAATATATTTCGTTTTTGATAGACGATATTGCTAAGTTCTTAGCAAAACCTAACTATCAGGCAGACCTTATGGACGAAGGTGTTGCTGTTCTTGCTGAACAAATCGAAAGCGATCTTTTAATGCTTTATTCAAATGTAACCACTAACTTAATTGGTAGCGCTGGAACAGATTTAGACGCAGATGACATCATAGACGCTGGTAAGAAGCTAAATGATTCAAAAGCTCCGTTGGCTAACAGAGCCGTTGTTATTTCAACTAAAGACCACGCCGCATTGCTTAAACTTGAAAAATTCACAAGTTCTAACTGGATAAGTGATAACCAGAGTGCATTGAAAGACGCTTCAATCGGTAGAAAATACGGATTTGATATCTTTATGTCTCAAGGTGTAAAAACTACTGGAACTTCTCCTGTTTCTACTAAAAACTTGGCTTTCAATAAAGGTGCTTTTGTTATGGTTTCTAGACCTTTAGCCGCTCCAGGTCCTCAATATGGAGTTGCTTCGAAAGTTCTTAGTGCAGACGGAATTGGACTTCGTGTAATGACTTCTTACTCTCATAAAGACGGTGGATATTTAACAACTATCGACTTACTTTACGGAGTTAAGACAATTCGTGAAGCTCTTGCTTGTCAGTTGATTAGCTAAACGCTATGCCAATCTTTTAGGTTGGCAACAGGAAGTTTATAAAAAGAATAATTCCGCCCTTTTATTCTTACTTCCTGCTGCTAACCTAAAAGGGTATTTTATGAAACTTGAGATGATAACAGTAAAGGATAGGAATAATGGTTATGGAATTTCTAAAGATTTAATTATTCACTATCTCAAAAAGAAAGGTATTCAGTTACTAGATAAGTTTGAAACAGACAAGCCGAAAGATTGTTCGCTTGTTTATTCTTACCCGACTAATCTTAAATGGGTACACGGACCGAAAAAAGTTTGTTTTACGATGTTTGAAACAGACAAGATACCTGATAATTGGATACCGTTTTTAAATAAATATGATTTAGTTTTAGTTCCAACAGAATGGGGCAAGGAAATATTTGAAAGGTGTGGAGTTAAAACTCCGATAAAGGTTCTTAACTTAGGTTATAATGCCGATGTTTATAAATATTATGATCGACCAGAACGGGATATTTTTACCTTTTTAAATTATGAGGCTTTTACTATTCGCAAGGGTTGGCACGAATTATTTGAGGCATTTAAAAGAGAATTTAAACCGAGCGAACCTGTAAGAATTATTTTTAAAACAGTAGCAAAAGAACACGGACAAAATATCGTTTCTTTAAATCAATATCCGAATATGGAATCAATTAACGAAGGATATTCTAACGAGCAGATGTTTGAGCTTTTGAAAGAGGCAGATTGTTTTGTTTTCCCTTCAAGGGGTGAAGGTTTTGGAATACCGCCACTTGAGGCAATGGCAACAGGACTTCCTGTTATTGCTCCAAACGCTCACTCAATTCAAGAATACTTTAGTTATAGATATATGATACCCGTAAATTATAAATCAGTTAAAGCAAGATATGATAATATAGAAGGGGACTTGGGGAATTTTATAAAATGTGATATCAAAGATTTACAACGAGCAATGAGGTTTGTTTATGAAGAAAGAAAGGACTGGAGGAAAAAATCTTTTAACACTAGCCAATATGTGCTAAAATATAAGATAGAGAATACAGTAAATAATTTAATAAGGGTATTGGAGAAATTATGTCAATAAA
>NZ_PFKO01000108.1:0-1326 GCF_002784285.1 Candidatus Infernicultor aquiphilus | reverse complement strand
ATCTAAAGAAAATTTAGTTTCGGCTTTATAAGCAAGATCAAAAACCTGAACCAGCCGATCGTTCCTTAATTGTCCCAGCATAATTATCTCTCTTTCAATGGCCATCGGTAAAACGAAGCCCTCATTATAATCAGTATGTTCACCGATTAGATTAACTCTGCCGGGAGCAGAAAAAGCCCCTTTAACTAAACTGGTATTAGTAAATTTTTCATTAAATATCTTCCCTAGTTTATTTAAATCTTGCATTAAAAATCTCCTCTTCCTCTTTATCTTACTTTGTATCCAATTATATTTATAGTTAATCTTCCAGTAACCTTTTACTTTAACCTGGAAATTTTATACTAAACCACTCCTTCAGGTGGCGTATTTCTTAGTTCTTGAGCCTTTTCCTCAGGTAAAGAATCATTGATAAAAGCACCAACTCCTAACTCGCTTCCAGCCAAGTATTTAAGTTTATCTTTCGTACGATAAGGAGGATAGAATTCAATATGAAAATGGGAATATTCTTTACCTGTTCCATTAGTAGGTTGTTGATGAATGGCCATAATATAAGGTAAGACAAAACCAAAAAGATGATCAAATTTCATCATTAAAGTTTTTAATATTGCCGCTAAATCAATTTCTTCCTTTTCCGTAAAATCATTAAAAGAAGGAAGATGTTTATTGGCATAGATGTGGACCTCATAACTGTAACCAGCAGCAAAAGGAACCAGTGCGGAAAAGGAATCATTACTAACAATAATTCGTCTGCCATCTTCTTTTTCTTCTTCTAAGGTCTTACAGAAGAGACATTTCCCCTCTTTTTCTAAATATTCTTTACTGAAATCCAGTTCCTGTTCGATAATGGGAGGAATAAAAGGAAAAGCATATATCTGGCCATGAGGATGATGAAGAGTTACGCCTACTTCCTCTCCTTTATTTTCAAAGATGAAGACATAATCGATAAAATCTTTATCTCCTAACTCCTGATAGCGATCTCTCCACACCTTTACCAGTTTAATATAACGGCTCAAGGGTTTTTCGGACATAATCCCATCATGGTCAGAAGTAAATAGAACCACCTCACAAATTCCCTGAGCCTTGCCATATTTAAAAAATTTAGAACCTGTTCCAGTTATTCTTGGTAGCTCCTCTTTTAAAGATGGAAATTTATTTTCAAAAACTACTATATCATAATCTTCCGCTGGTACTTCTGTAGACAAACCACCTTTTTTAGTAGGACAAAGAGGACAATAATCTTTGGGAGGTTTATAAGTCCTGTTCTGACGATGGGTGGCTATTATTACCCATTTCTTTAAGATTGGATTCCATCTCAGTTCTAACATC
>NZ_PFKO01000174.1:0-9679 GCF_002784285.1 Candidatus Infernicultor aquiphilus | reverse complement strand
CTAGTGAAAACGATTTTTGCATAATCCTTGAAAACCAGCATAAAATCAGAGATCTTAAAAAATCAACTGTCAAAGTCGGGGGAAAATCGAATAGAGATAAAAATACAATAAAAATAGGGTAAACTAAAGAAGACGATTTTCTTTATAATTTACCCTTTTTATTTTGTAATTAAATTTGTCAATGTATCTTCTCTTAAAGACAGTAACTATAACTCGAAATACCTTTTCTTAATAGGGTAAGATCTTAAGGAGAAATTAAAGAGAAATTTAAAATAAGGTTTATAATAAATTTTCCAAATAAGTTGAAAGTTTTTTATTGTTGATTATCATCACTGATTTGTTGTTATCTAAATTAAAAAATTCAAATTGATTTGCGGTGATTTCATTACCAGTAAGGGTGGCATAGTTAGTTATTTCTTCGGTTATTTTATTATAGGCTACAGGAAGATAAACATGAGCTCCATCTACAGCCTTAACAATTGGAGCAATATCATCTTCCAGCATTCTTTGTATTTCAAGAATGGAAAGATATTGAATTTCTGCTTTTAAGTTGCGGTTACTTTTTGGCTGTCTGCATTTGTCAAAGGACCGTCCCCTGACAAAGTTGTATGATTTTTTGGGCAATCTTTTCGGGGTTAAAACCGAAATAATCAGCTAATTGTTGGGCAGGAGCACTTTTTCCAAAAGATTTCATAAATACCGTATAATGAGAATTATTCAATAGCTGATACCACCCTTGGCCGGTATTAGCCTCAATCACTACTCGAAGAGCATCTTGTGGACCTAAAACTTCTTCTATATATTTTTCGCCCTGTCTTAAAAATTCTTCTCTATCCGGAATAGATACTATCCGACTGGCAATGCCATTCACTTTTAATATAAGGCTTACTTTTAGAGCTATCGAAACCTCGCTGCCACTGGCCATTAATACTACTTGAGGGACTTCTTTTTCTTGGTGAGATATTATATAACCACCTCGAGCGAATTCTTTTACTCCACGAGATTTTTCCAGATGGGGCAAATCCTGTCGGGATAAAATCAAGGCGGTAGGCTCTTCGGTCTTCTTTAAGATTTCTCTCCAGGCTAATTTGGTCTCTTCTTCATCAGCAGGTCGAATAATCTTTAGATTTGGTATAGTCCTTAAAGATTCAAGTTGCTCTACCGGTTGATGAGTTGGGCCATCTTCTCCTACAAAGAAAGAATCGTGGGTAAAGATATAGATTACCGGAAGCTTCATTAAAGCTGCCATCCTAATAGCTGGGCGTATATAATCAGAAAAAACAAAAAAAGTGGAACAATAAGGTCTAAATCCCTTATGCACTGCAATACCATTAACGATCGCTCCCATCGCATGTTCTCTAACTCCGAATCTGATATTTCTACCATTAAAGTTATCCTTTTGAACATCCTCATATTTACTTAAATAAGCTTTAGTAGAAGGTTCTAAATCTGCCGAACCACCGATAAGATAAGGAATTTCATCAGCAAGTTTATTCAAGACTATCGATGACGCTACTCGAGTAGCTACCGGAGACTTTATTTCCAAACTTTCCAATTCTAAATCTGGGGGGAGGACTAAATTTAAGGCTTCATCCCACTTCTTTCTTAATAGGGGAGACTTTTTAGTCCATTCTTCAAATAGGTTCTGCCATTCTTCTCTTTTTTTAATCAATTCTTTTTTTCTATTCTCAAAAAATTCTCTTACCTCAGCTGAAACATAAAATTTCTCATCTAAAGGAAGACCTAAATTCTTCTTTAGACCTCTGACCTCTTCCTCACCTAAAGGTGAACCATGGCAACTGCAGGAATCCTGCTTGGTGGGAGCTCCATAACCAATATGGGTTCTGGCTATAATTAAGGTAGGTTTATTTTTGCTTTTCTTGGCTTCTAGCAGGGCATCTTTAATTTCTTCTACTTTATGACCATCGACATTTTCTATTACCTGCCAGTTATAAGCTTTAAATCTATCGGCTACCGATTCAGTAAAGGTTATTTTAGTTTCTCCAGACAGGCATATCTTATTATCATCATAGATAGCTATTAACTTTTCCAAGCCCAGATGGCCAGCTAAAGAAGCAGCTTCAGAGGTAACACCTTCCATCATACAGCCGTCACTTAAAAGAGTATAGGTATAATGGTCAACAATTTTATAATCCTTGGTATTAAATCTGACTGCCAACATTTTCTCTGCCAGTGCCATTCCTACGGCATTGGCAAATCCTTGCCCCAAAGGTCCGGTGGAAACTTCTATTCCAGGAGTTTCTCCATATTCAGGATGACCAGGAGTTTTGGAATTAAGCTGCCTAAATTTTTTTAAATCCTCGAGTGAAAGTTTGTATCCCGAAAGATGTAACAGAGAATATAACCAGGCTGAGCCATGCCCGGCAGATAGCACAAAACGGTCTCGATCCGGCCAATCCGGGACAGCAGAATCGTATTTTAATACATCTCCAAAGAGTACTGCTCCAATTTCAGCACAACCCAAGGGTAATCCCGGGTGACCGGAATTAGCCTTCTCTATCATATCTACAGCCAATCCTCTTACTATATTAGCGATTCTATTAAACAATTTAGAAATTCCTCCTTGTCTTCTGAAGATTGATATTTAATATTTTACACTTATTTTTTTTCTTCTACAAACTTTTTTGTTTTTTATATTTTATTATTAATGTAAACTTTAACGAAGGCAATTAAATAGAAAAGTTATACTTAGGTCTTTTCTCTACTTTCACTTAATTTATTTTCTTTCTCTTTATAGTGCACTTTTGATTTTTAAATGACAATATTAATAATAACTGTTGACAAGATGTATCTATAGGTGTATATTTAATATGTATAATAAATATGTACAATAAGATTTTTAAAAGAAAAGGATCTTAATGATAAGTGAGTAAAAATGAAAAGAATAAATATAAACTTCTCGGATAATTTATTGTATGAAATAAAAAGAACCAGCAAAGAATTAAATATGAATTTGAGTGAATTTGTCCGGGAAGCAACTGAAGTATATTCCAGTAAAATAAAAGAGGAAAAGCTTAAAAAAGAGTTAGCTGAAGGATATAAAGCAAAAGCTAAACTAAATCTTAAAATATGTGAAGATTATAAATATATCGATGGAGAAAATATTTAACCTATGGATATTGAAAGAGGAGATATTGTTTTAGTAGATTTAGAACCTGTTAAAGGCTCAGAAACCGGTAAAATAAGACCTTGTGTTATAATTCAGAATGATATTGGAAATAAATTTTCCTCAACAACTATTGTGGCAATTGTAACCAGCCAAAAAGAAATCTCTAAAGAATATCCTACAGATGTATGGGTAGAGAAAAATAAAGGCGGTTTAAATTTAGATAGTATTATTCAAGGTGATCAAATAAGAACCATATCAAAAGAACGAATAGTTAAAAAACTTGGGCATTTTGAGGACGAAGTTATGAATAAAGCAAACAAGGCATTAAAGATTAGTCTGGGATTATAGAGGAGGATACACTCTTATTAAGAACATATAGCAATAGCCCTTTCTTAACGGTAATAACAGCTTTTTCCTGCTCAATTATATTGCTAATACCTCGGGTCTTATATCTTAATAGGCTTTCTGATTCGAGCAAATATTTACATCCCGTTATAGTAACACCGGTAACCTTTTCATCTAAGGGAATCAAAGAAAGCCTTACCCCTATTTTTTGAAAAAACACTTTTTCTCTATTTATTATCCCCATTTCCAGCCCAGGTTCCTTAATAAATGCGGTTATTCCATTTCTAAAAGCATATTCCAGGAGAAAGATATTGGCTAACTGCTGATCTAATCGCCCCCCGGCAAAGCCGATGATAATAACATTATTAAAACCTCTTTCCCGACAATATTGAAGTGCCAGTTCACCATCGGTTTCGTCCTTTTCAACCGGGTATTTTATAATCTTAACTCCCATTTTTTCATAACGTTGATATTGTGCCTTGGTAAGCGAATCAAAATCACCTATAATCACATCAGGCAAAAAACCTATGCTCTCTAATAATAAGACTCCACCATCAGCAGCAACAAACAATACATCTTTCTCTCCGATTAGTTTCTTACATTCTTCCTTATTTCCTTTTAATTCTCCGTTTAAGACAATAACCGCCTTATTCGTTGACATAAATTATCCTCTCATCTTTCGTTTTTGCCCTCATTAATTACTATATTCTTTATTAACGGTATTATAATTATATAACAGAGCAACAGCGATGGCAAAAGGTAACTGATATTATATATTGCTGAATATACCCATGGACTTTGACCTTCCGGAGCATACTGAGCAAAAAATATAATCCCGGAAAGGAAGTGGCTAATAAACCTTCCCAGTCCACCAGTAAAGACAGCTAATAATAACCAGCCATACGTACTTCCCTTTGCCTTTAAATTAATCTTGTTTGAGAATATTCCGGCTAATCCAACCAGCATGTAAGGTAAAGGATAATCTAATACCAGTTGTGCTGGATGGATAATGAAAGGACCAAGCGCTAATTGAACTAAACCATATACTACTCCAGCCATCATACCTGAGCCAGCTCCCCAGCGCAAAGCTATAATTAAAATCGGCAGCATTTCGAGGCTAACCGACCCCCCCTGAGCCATCCTCCACAAAGGAATAAAATTTAAAATAGCAGCTAATGCCACCGCCATACCAATCTCGGTCATAATCCTTACTTGATTTCTTTTCATTATAAATTCCCCTTTCTTTTAAAGTAATTTATTTTAAATAAAAAAACCGTAAACCTTGATCTTATAATCAAATATCTACGGTTATCATTAAAGATACTCCCTACGCTGGCATTATCCAGATCAGGTTCCAAGGGTCTGTTTATTAAAAACACTCTCAGCTTTAATAAGCTCCCCAAAATATTTATTTAATTTTTTGTAAAAAATATTACCTCTCAAAATAAAAAAATTAATTTTTTTTGTTGGATACTTTTATCTTTAAATTTGATTTTTTATAGATTAAAATGGCTGACCTATTTTTGACCTAATATTTATTATAGTTAAATCAAATTTAAATTTAATCAATTACAGCTACAACATGATTATCTAATTATCTTCTAAAATCGCTTCTTGGTTTGCGGGGACGAGCTTCATCGATCTTCAAAGGACGGCCATCAAATTCGGTATCGTTTAAAGCATCTTTGGCTTTTTCAGCTTCTTCAGGAGAAGCCATTTCTATAAAAGCAAAGCCTTTGCCTTCGATGATGTTGACACTCTTAACTTCACCGTAACTGGAAAATAATTCTTTTAATTGCTCACTAGTTACAGAATACTTAAGGTTTCCGACATATAATTTATTTTCTTGCATACTTTCTACCTCCTTTTCGTTATTATTTCTCTTAAGTCCAATAACGTTTCTTTAAGGAGGTAGAAGCAAGGTAGCTATCTGCCTCTTAAGGGATAACATTATTAAAACACAAGAGATCCCTCATAAACAATCTGTTTTCAGAGGACTAGTGGATTGTTTTTAGTATCTCTTTTTAGTAAAATGGCCAGCCATTTTTATAGTAACTTTTCTACTATATTTTACTTGTTTTTACAGTTTTGTCAAATTTTTATAAAAAAAGAACAATTTTATTTTTAACTATTTCTTTTTTAACACTTTTACTACTGCAGGTAAAAAATCACAGACATCTTCATTAATTACTGCTTCAGCTAAATAATCCAGATGGGTAGACATAAAATTAACAATAATTAATTTACCTCCTCTATTTAGGCAATATTGAGGCAACATATTCGCCGGGCTAACCTGAAGTGATGAACCAACAGTCAGTATTAAATCAGCTCGCTTAGATTCATAAATAGCATTATCTAAATTGGGAAGCATTTCGCCAAAAAGTACTACATTCGGTTTAAATACTCCCCCACATTCACAATAAGGTACTTTTTCCTTACTTTTCTGCCTGTGCGTGCCTCTGCCTGTGCGTGTACGCACGCAGACAGGTGCACGCAGACAGGCGTCAATCTTTTGTATCAATAATTCTGAAGAGATTATTTTCCCACATCTTCGACAAATAGCTTTTCTTAAGGTCCCATGGACTTCAATAACCTTCTTTGAACCCGCCCTTTGGTGAAGGTTATCTATATTTTGAGTGATAAGACAGTGTATATAACCCATCTCTTCTAACTGGGAGATAGCCTTATGCGCAGGATTGGGAGAAACCCGAGACAACATCTCGATACGAGGCCGATAAAAATAATAAAAACGCTGAGGATCTTCATCAAAGGCAGTTATAGAAGTAACCTTAAAGGGGTCTACCTTCTCCCAGATACCTTTGCCAGGAGTCCTAAAATCAGGTATCCCTGATCCAGTACTTACTCCCGCCCCAGTTAAAACAATTGCATATTTAGATTTTTTTATTAATTTTACAACCTGATTGACTTTTCCTTCATCTATTACATTCTCCATAAAATACCTCTAATTTTGAAGTTTTTCAACTTATTCTACCCTATTTTATAGCCTAAAGGAGCTTCTCGCTCAGGCTGAATTAGAATAACTTCCCCCTCTTCTTTCATTACTCCTAAAATTAAAACTTCTGATTTAAACCCAGCTACCCTCTTGGGAGGAAAATTAACTACCGCGACAATCTGTCGGTTAAGTAAATCTTCTTTAGAATATAATTTAGTAATCTGAGCAGATGATTTTTTTATTCCTAATTCCCCAAAATCAATTTTTAATTTATAAGAAGGCATACGTGCTTCTTTAAAATCTTCTACCTCTATTACCTTTCCTACTTGGATATCTAATTTCTCAAAATCTTCGAAAGTGACCATCATTCACCGCCTCCCGTATATCATTTTATATTTTATCTATTAAACTTAAATATATAATAACTTAAAAATTATATTTTTCCAAATCTCTCAATTGACATCGGTCATTATTATGATATATAGTTTTAATATAATAATATTGATTTACATTTATATAGAAGAGGAGGCAAAATGTCTAAAATAATACTTATTACCGGTGCAAGTACAGGTTTAGGAGCAGAAACAGCCAGGCTTTTAGCTTTTCAAAATGAAATTATCGTCCATTATTATAGTTCCCAAAAAGAAGCTGAAAAAGTCGCAGCCAACGTAGAAATAAAAGGAGGTAAATCATTTTTAGTACAGGCAGATTTATCTCAAGAAGAAGGGTGCCTTAAATTATTTAATACTGTTACAGAAAAGTTTCCCAAGCTTGATGTTTTAATAAATAATGCGGGAGGACTGATCCGTCGTCAAGCAGCTAAAGAATTAGAATGGAAGCTAATGATGGAAACATTCTCTTTAAATACTTTTTCCACTATGAAGCTTTCCTCTCTTTTTATTCCCTGGTTAGAAAAAGGAAATAACTCCTGTATTATCAATATTAGTTCTATTGCTATGCGTCACGGATCTCCAGGAGCTACTATTTACGGTGCTTGTAAAGGTGCTATTGATTCATTTACAAGAGGTTTAGCCCATGAATTGGCTCCTACTATCCGTGTTAACGCAGTATCACCGGGAGTAATAGATACACCTTTTCATAAAAAAGTATCCACACCTGAAAAAATGAAAAAATTCAAAGAATCAACTCCTCTTAAACAAATTGGAGAAGCTATTCATATTGCCAAGACTATAGAATTTTTAATTAATAATTACTTTATTACGGGAGAAACTATCGATGTAAATGGAGGTCTTTTTATGAGATAAAATGACTCTAAAGATACTTAGTTGGTCCTGTATTACCTTGATTCCGCATTTCTCATCCCAGCTGGTTATTCCGTTTCTCTTCAATCTGTTATAAGCAGCTATCATTGAAAAAAGTTTGATAAAGGGAATTCCTATCCCCATAGCATTTAACCAAACCAATTCCAATCCCAAAAAAAGTTATATTAAATGTGAAGACCTACACTTCACATCTTAAAAATAAAAAACGAAATAAAAGTTTGTCAAAGAACCGTCACCTGTCACATTATAGCAAGAGGAAAGCCTTATAATATAAGGGTTTCAAGGGAAGAATGCGAAAAAACGTTCTTTTTTGCATTATTTTAAGTCGAGCTATGGTTTTACCCCTCAAAAATGGCTTTTTTTAGCTAAATTATCACCCCTCCAAAATATAAAAGTGGCTATTTACAAGGGTTTCGTGATTTTGGAGAGGTAAAAATAGGCTAAAAACAGGGGTCGTAACTGCCAATTTTTCGAAAATTGAAATGCAAAAAAAGGCACTCTACGTGCGTTTAAAGGGCATTCCTGAAGGGGGTTTGAAAAGCTTGCAAACAAAGGGTCCTATGTCGTTCCTGCGAAAGCAGGAATCCAGGTATTTCTTTGCACCAAAAGACCAAGTCTTTCTGTCGTATGAATATAATTATTTATAAGAAAAATGAGAGATTAGATTATCAACCCTTATGAAAAGTTAGAAAAAGTTATCGAATTATTGAGCTGGTACAAGCTTTCCCTGTCACATTATATTGTCAAAAGAACCGTCAGACTGTGTGAAAACTCACCTTTAACTTACATATAACCACCCAGAATGATATAATATAACCATAGAAAAAAAATAAATAAAAAAGAAAGAAGGTGAATTCATGAGATATATAGAAGGCGAAGATAGAAATCAAATCATACTCTTTCCTGAAAGTATAGATGAATATGTAAGTGACAATAACTCCATTCGTATCATCGATGAATATATCAAGCAGCTTGATCTTAAAAGACTGGGCTTCAAAAGGGCGGTTAACCCCTCACTGGGACGGCCACCCTATCATCCCAAAGATATGCTTAAGCTCTATCTCTACGGGTATCTTAACTTAAGTGCGTTCATCCCGAAGACTGGAACAGGAAGCGATCAGAAATTTAGAGGTCATCTGGCTGCTCAAGAAACTAAAACCTGACTTTAAGACCATTGCCGATTTCCGGAAAGATAACAAACAAGCATTGAAGAAGGTCTTTCGGGATTTCACCAAGTTATGTGATGAATGGGAACTATTTGGCAAAGAACTGGTCGCTATAGATGGTCCCAAGTTTCGAGCCTGTAATTCCAAAAAAAACAACTATAGCAGCAAAAAATTAGCCAGGCATCTCCAATACCTTGATGAGAAGATCGAAGGCTATCTCAAAGAACTGGATCATCATGATCAACTCGAATCCCCTGACCGCCAGCCTGATGTTAAAGAAATAGAAGAAAGAATACAACAATTAAGAGACCGCAGAGAAAAGTATGAATCGTACCAGAGGAAACTAAAACAAAGTGGAGAAAATGAGATCTCCACTACCGATCCCGATGCCCGGCTGATGGCTAACCATAACCATGTGGAGGTAAGCTATAATGTGCAAACCACTGTAGATGCCAAACACAAATTAATTGCCGACTTCAAGGTTACCCAAAAACCAAATGACTTAGGTGAACTTGACCACATGGCCATGAGGGCAAAAAAGCTCTTTGGGAACAAAGCCTTTGAAGTATTAGCCGATAAGGGTTACTATAAGGCTAAAGACTTAAAAAAATGTACCGAAAACGGAATCACCGTTTACATCACCAAACAAACCTATGCCAATGGTACCAAAGACCAAGCCTTCTATTCTGATCAGTTTAAGTATGATCCAACCAAAAATGTCTATCTTTGTCCTGCTGGAAAGGAACTCCATTATTATCGGGCCAGGAAGAAAGATGGAAAGATAATCGGCTATGAATACCTA
>NZ_PFKO01000153.1:0-6474 GCF_002784285.1 Candidatus Infernicultor aquiphilus | reverse complement strand
AACCCGAAGCCCTATTAAAGCGCATCATCCTTGCCTCTTCCCGCCCAGGCGATATTGTTGCTGATTTCTTCTGTGGCTCAGGCACAACCTTAGCAGTTGCAGAAAAACTCGGCAGGCGCTGGATAGGCTCTGATTTATCCAAGTTTGCTATTCAGGTAACAAGGAAGAGGCTTCTGGATATTCACCATTCAAAGGATTTGCAAAACAAAGACAGAAAATACGGCAACCCTGCAAGACCTTTTGAACTATGGAATATTGGAAACTATGAAACTGTTTACTGGCTGGAAAGACAGGATGAATACCTTACCTTTATGCTTAAACTCTATCAGTCACAGCCGTTAAATGGCTTTAGATATTTGCACGGAAGAAAAGGAGATAGAACAGTTCATATCGGTCCTTTGAATGCACCTGTTACAATGGAAGATGTTGAAAAAGTAGTAATCGAATGCCGAAACAATAACTTCAACAAAGCAGATATTCTTGGTTGGGAGTGGAGTTATGAGGTCAATGAATTAGCTAAAACATCAGCCAAAAAGAATGGAATTGATTTAAAACTTATTCAGATTCCTTCTGTCAATGAGATAAAATCGTCCCTGGTTGGTTTTGATGTGCAGCTATTAAAAGTACCCGAACAGATAATAGAGAAAGAGTTGATCAAGTATATAAAATTTCCGGAAGTTGCCTATTTAGAGATTGAAGACAAGATAAATGGGAATGAGGTAACCCTAAAAATTAGTGATTTCCAACTCTCTCCAACTGCAGAGCTTGCCGAAATAGCCAGCAAGGTAAAAGATTCCAGAGAACTAATAGATTATTGGGCAATAGATTGGGATTACAAAGAAGATACTTTCCACAATCAATGGCAAAGTTTTAGAGTAAAAAAGAATCCTAGAGTAGATTATCAGGCTAGACACAAATACGAAGATGTTGGGAATTATAAGATTATGATAAAAGTGGTGGATGTATTCGGAAATGATACAAATAAAATTTTAAAGGTAAGGATAAAATGAAAAAAAAACAAAAAGAAATTGAACTATCACCAGAAGTGTTGAAAATACTTCGTGAAACATCAGGATATAGTGTTGAAGAAATTGTAAAAAAGCTTAAAACAAGCGAGGAAAAAGTCAAGGCAGTAGAAGAAGGAAAATCTGTTTTTAGTTTAATTCAGATTAAAAAGCTTGCAGATATATACAAGCGTCCACTCGCAGCATTTTTCTCAGATACAATTTCCGATATTCCTCAGGTTCCTGATTACAGAATTAACAGAGAAAAAAAATTAACTCCTCAAGTGTATTTAGCAAAAAGAAGAGTTTTTTATTTAATTAATAAAATTAAAAAGTTGAGCGAGAAGAGAACTCAAATTTCTTCTTTTTCTGAAAAATTAAATGCTGATGAACTGGCAACAGAATTTAAAAAAAACTTAAATATTGAACTTATAAAGTCTAAAAAACCTGAAGAGATTTTAGCACATTACAAAAAAGTTTTGGAGGATAAACTAACGATCATCATTATAGAATATCCATTAAAAGCAGATGATGTAAGAGCATTCAGTGTCTTTTCGGATATTTCAGTCATTGTTCTAAATGAAAATGATAAATCTTCAATAAAATTGTTTTCCTTACTTCACGAGGTCTGCCATTTACTTAAAAAAACTGCTGGAATATGCTCATTAGAGATTGAACAACAAAATCAAGATATAGAAACTTATTGCAATCGTTTTGCTGCTGAGTTTTTAGTTCCATCAAATGATTTAAAGATTGAAGTCGAAAAATTTAGGCCAATTGATGAGGAAGCAATTAATCAACTTTCTGAAATTTATGGTGTAAGCAAACAGGTTATGATGTTTCGTCTCTCTTCGTTTGGATATATTGAGAAAGGAAAATATGAACAATTCAAGAAGGAAATAGACGAGAATTTAAAACAAAAGGTATTTGGTCGGAGAAATTGGAATAAAGTTTTCATAAATAGAGTAGGAAATTTGCCTCTACAAGAAATAAAAAGAGCCTATAAGGAAGAGAAAATTACTTTCTACGAGGCTTCCAGCATTTTAGATTTAAAAACAAAATATGCTGAGAAAATTCTTACTTCGTGATAAAAATGGGACAGCAAAGATTATTTCAAGTTCCTGTTTATTTCATCGATGCGAGTGCTTTGATAAATATTACAAGATACCCTGGATACCCGCAAGAAGTATTCCCAACAATATGGATCAAATTAGAGGATATGGCTAAAGGAGATGAACTTATTTCACATATAGAAGTGTATAAAGAAATTGAAAAAAGAAAAGACACAATATACGAGTGGTGCAGACAAAATAAAAAAATGTTCAAAGATATTAATGAATGCCAAATAAAGAAACTTAAAGAAATTGAAACAGAATACGAGCCTGAATACTGGAATAATGAAACAAATAAAGGCGGTCCTTGGGCAGATCCGTGGTTGATAGCGTTAAGCATTTGTGAAGATGCAATTATTGTAACTGATGAAAAAAACGCACCAAATCACATTCCTTATATTGCTAGTCATTTTAATATCCAATGCCTGAATTTAATAGATTTCTTTAAAAAAATAGGAATTAAATATTAGGTGGAAATAAAATGAAACCAAATGAACTTTTACACCCAAATCAAAGACGTTCAAGCAAGGCATATTTAGTAAATGAACTTCGTAAAGCAGTCTTCGCCTGGCGAGAGCAAGATTATCCTGAAATTACTTCTACTACAAAAAGATTATTGCAATTCTGGTTTAGTGAAGACCATATCGTAAATGATGAACCTTTTGAATTCTGGTTCTGCCAGAGAGAAGCAATTGAAACTTTGATCTATATTTACGAAGTTATAAAGAAACGTAATTTCATCGATATGGCCAGAGATTTTGGAGCAGGACCCATCCAGGGATATGACCCATCCTATGACCAGTATCCTCTTTATGCTTTTAAGATGGCAACTGGCTCTGGCAAAACTTTTGTTATGGCATTAGCGGTAGTCTGGTCTTATTTTAATTATAAGAAGGAAAATAAAAAAGATTATACTTCCAAGTTTTTACTTATTGCAGGAGAGAAAAATGTCATCTACGACAGACTCTACAGGGATTTTAAAGATGGAAAGATATTCAGAGAATTGCCGCTTATCCCACCAGAATGGGAGGATGATTTTGCTTTAAAAGTAATCCCTAAAGAAGATCCAATTCATGTTATCCCTGAAGATGTATTGTTTTTAACTAATATTCAGCAGTTACAGGAGAGAAAGAATAAAAAGAAAGAGGTTGAAGAATATGTAGATAGGGTTTATGAGTTGCCTTCTGTTTATAATGTCTCTGATATTTATCATGAAAATAGAATAAAAGAAGTCCTATTAACCTGCCCTAATGTAATGATTCTAAAGGATGAAGCTCATCATATATACAATTTTGAAAAGGCATGGAAGAAGATACTATTAAGACTTAATAAAAATCTTGCTTCTCAATATGGTAAAGGCATAAATATGGAACTGGATTTTTCAGCCACTCCAAAAACCGAACCAGTAGGTGCTTTATTTCCGTGGATTATTGTTGACTTCTCACTAAAAGAAGCCATTGAAATGAATATTGTAAAAATACCACTAAAGGGAATGGTTACAGGAGCAGAGGAGATTGCTTCTACTAAGGCTGTGGAAAGATATCGAGTCTGGATTGATGCAGGAATAAGACGATGGCGAGAATATAAAGAGGCATTAAAGCCATTATTAAAGAAACCTGTGTTATTCTTTCAATGTCCTGAGAATAAGGAAGCGGATGAAATATTTAGATATGTTAACTCTGCTGTGCCTGATCTTAAAGATAAAGTTTTACTAATCCACACCGATAGTACTGGAGAAGTAAAAAAAGCTGACTTGCCCCAGGCAAGAGAATTTGCTAAAACTATTGATGACCCCAATCCAGATAAAAATCCTTACGAAGCTATAATAAGTACTTTAATGTTAAATGAGGGGTGGGATGTAAGAAATGTAAATGTAATTGTGGGGTTAAGGTCTTATACTTCACAAAGGAAAGTGCTCCCAGAACAGGTAATTGGAAGAGGTTTAAGAAAGATGTTCCCTGAAGAAGATGCCAATATAAAAAAATCAATAAATGTACTTGAAGTTATTGGCCCACCAGGGCTAATAGATATTCTTGAGGAATTAGAAACACAAGAAGGTATAAAAATTGCCGAATTTGATACCGGAAAACCACTTGAGTTAACTACTATATTTGTAGATAAAAATAAATTGGATAAGGACATTGAAATACCTATTTTGAGCCCGAGAATTTCTATAGGAGAATTTTATATAGATAAATCTGAGGTTGATAATTTACCTTCCTTGAAGATTCCTTTAGAGAATAAAGTTTTAGAGATGGAATATATTGCTTCAAATATGCTTACAGGATTGGAAGCCATAAAGAGAAAATGGAATTTACCTGTTCCCCAAGATTCAAAAAGTGTAATTGCTTATTATTCACATCAAATACTTAAACAATTGTCAATTGGTGGTGCTTTTGCCAATTTTCATCCTATAGTGAAAAGATATGTCATAGAAAAATTATTTAGTGAAAAAATTGATCTTGAAGATCCCAGGGTTCTTTATAAATTGAGTTCTATCGAGGTTCAAGAAAAGTTGATAAGTTTATTTGTTAATGCTTTGAGAGAGAAGACTTTTATTAAGAGAGAGCCTAAGAAGAAGAGTACTATAAAACTTTCAAAAACAAACGCTTTTGTATGGTCAAAATTGGTTTATCCAGCAGATAAGTGTATTTTTAATTATGTTCCCTGTGATAGTAATTATGAGGTTGATTTTGCTAAATTTTTAGATATTGCTGGAGATGTGGAAGCTTTTACTAAAATTGTGGTAAAGAATGGATTTTATATAGAATATATTTCCGAAGAAAATCATTTGAGATTTTATTATCCAGATTTCGTAATAAAACTTAAGAACGGAGATTATTGGTTAATAGAAACAAAAGGGTTGGTTGATTTGGAGGTACCGCACAAGGATAAAAGAGCAACACAATGGTGTAAAGACACTTCTAATTTAATAGGAGAAAATTGGACCTATATGAGAGTTAACCAGGAAGATTTTGAAAGATATAGATTTAAAAGTGTTAAAGAATTAATATCAGCATTAAAGAGATAAAATTAAATAAATAGGGGTGTACCATCTCAATAATTCGGTAACTTTTAGCGGACAATCTATGGGGTCTGAGTAGTTTCTTAACCAGCTGATTAAAACTTTAGGTATTACTATCTAACGCTTATTATAATTTAGGTGGTGATTGGTAATTATGAAATCAATCCGTTTAAAGAAAGAAAGAGATTGACATAATGCTAATTCAGTTAATCATAGATCGTTTTGAAGGTAAATATGCTATCTTAGAATTCCAAAATAAAAATTCCCTCATTTTTAAATTTCCTCGTTCTTTATTACCCCAAGGTGCGAAAGAAGGTACAGTCATTAGATTCAATATTGACCTTGATGAAAAAGAAACTGAAACCAGAAGAAAAAATATTCAAGAACAGTTGGATAATTTAAAGAAAAAAGACCAAGGCGGCGATATTCAACTTTGAAAAAACTAATTATTATCTTGACTTTAGTTTTCAGCTTAGGTTTTACCGGAACATTATCTGCCCAAGAAAACCTAAAAATCTATTTTTTGGATGTAGGTCAGGGAGATTCCTCAGTCATTATTTCCTCATCAGGTGAAGTGGTCTTAATTGACTCAGGACCCGAGGAGAGTTTAATTTTAAACTATTTAGAGAACCTCAATATTTCCCATCTAGATCTACTGATAGCTTCCCATGCTCACGCTGACCATATTTCCGGTATGGATAAGATTATTGCCAAATATAGACCAAAAACTTTTCTAGATTCAGGTATACCCCATACTACTATTGCCTACCAGAAAATGATTACCGCTATTGCAAAGTATAACCTCAACTACTATCAAGGAACTTCCAGGAAGATCAATTTAGGACCCTTAACTTTTACTATTCTACCTCCAGCTAATCCTCTCCTTAGGGAATCTGAGCTTAATAACAATTCCCTAGTAATTAGATTGGATTTTAAAGACTTCTCTTGTTTATTTACTGGAGATATTGAAAAAGAAAGAGAAGGTCAACTTTTAAATGAATCCAGAAATAATCTAAAGGTAGATATTTTAAAAATAGCCCATCACGGATCTTCCAGTGGCTCTTCCCCTCCCTTTATTAAAGCAGTAAATCCAGAAACAAGCATAAAAAATGAATAACCGAAAGGCATAAAACAGTTCTCTATATTCGAATAGAAAATTAGAATGCCAATAAATTTAAAAGGAGATTAGATAGATGAGCAAATTAGTTTCATTTCTCTACAATCTGGCCAGAAAGGCCAACGATATCGAAAAATTATCGAGTGGTGATCCTAAGAAGATTGCCCGGAGAATAAAAAATAAATTTATAGGTAGAAAAATTAGTAAAATTTGGAA